>PLNZ01000277.1:0-984 GCA_003142915.1 Ignavibacteriales bacterium
GTGAAAAAGGGTACACAACTTTAGAAAGAATTTGGACCCGTCCAACATTAGATTGCAATGGAATTATAGGAGGTTTACCGAAAAAGGAGCTAAGACGGTAATACCTTCAAAAGCATCTGCTAAAATCAGTATGCGTATTGTGCCTCATCAGGATCCGGTTAAAATAGCAAAGGATTTTACAAAGTATGTTAAATCAATTGCACCCAAATGGATTTCTCTTAAGGTTGATTTGCTGCNNTGACGGAGCATCTATCCCGATAGTAGTTGATTTTATGCAAACGTTAAAAGTTCCGGCAGTATTAATGGGATTAGGTCTCAGTACTGATGACATTCATTCACCAAATGAACATTTCCGTTTAGAAAATTTTAAAGGTGGATTATTAAGTTCTGCTTACTTTATAGACGAATTTTCAAAATATTGATAACTGTTAATAAATTTTACAATAATAAGGAATGTCGGATGAAACTATATAAATTATTTATAGTGATTTCGCTTTTGGGATTAGTCCTAATAATAAACGCTTGCTCGTCCAAAGAAGGGGATAAGGGAGATGCCGCAACTTCAACAGCTAAGGATGAAGAAATTCGTAAATATAATATTGATGTTCAGAAAGATCAAACAAAAAACAGGTTCCCGTGCGATACAATAGCGCTTAAGGAATATGTTCTTTCTAATTATCAGCCCGGAACTTATTTGGTTGAATTTGACAGAACTTTAACTTTTAATGTCCCACATCCGGCTGGAATTTACTTTAAGGATGGCGGCGATTTTATTCTTGCGGTTATAGCAAAATCTAAACCCGGTGAAAGAAATATTGAGACGAAAAATGTAGTCGGGTTTTCATCAAGTTTTATTAATCTGGACAGCACTAAATTAGGCACCGCATTTTTTTGGTTAACATTGTTCGAATGTCGTGATGGATCATTTAATCGCATTTGGGAATCTGAAGTGCCGATTCACGGCGGTTTTAATCGAATGTCAAT
>PLNZ01000277.1:1032-4422 GCA_003142915.1 Ignavibacteriales bacterium
CAAATCCGGATTTTGGATTCAATTCCATTTTATTGGAGTGAAAAAAGGCAGTTGTATATTACAGATAAAAATCCCAGATGGTTTAGGAAGTATTAGGCTTACCTCCAGAGGCGTTTTTAAGTTAATTCCTATCCTCTTGAGTTGAATAAAATTGTATACAAATATGTCGCTGTTTGTGGAGAGAAGGTTTATTTATGTTTCAGGAGAATCGAGTTTTGTTAAATATCAATGACTATTTGCTTCAAGAATTTCCCAACGCTCTCAAAGAAAAGGAGGAATTTGCTTATTTAACTTCGTCGAAAGAAGAATATTCTTCTTTAAGAAATGGTGTTGGTTTAAGAATAAATTCGGATCTAAAAATTATTCAGTTTTCCGGTAAAGACATCCTTGATTTTTTGAATAGAGTTTCTACAAATGCTATGCTTGCAGTAAAAATGTTTGATAAAATAAATACTCTCTTTTTAAATGAAAAAGGCCGGTTTATTGATAGGGCCACTTTTATTCCATTGGAAGACCGATCCTTATTGGTTGGAAGTCCGGACCGGGAAAACAGATTATTAAGCTGGCTGAATAAATATATAATAATGGAAGATATTAAAGCTGAGGATTTCTCTGGAAAATACGCTTTAGTTGATATCATAGGTCCTCAAACTGAATCCTTTTTGACAATGATTTTAGGAAAGGATATAAGTATCAGTGATGAGAAAAGAATCCGACGGTTTGATGTTCATGGATTTACTTTATATTCTTTTTTAACCAGCGAAGGCAATGCTGTAAAATTCTTCAGATTTTTAATTGAGAAAGAAAGATTGTTGGATTTTATTGATTATTTAATTGGTATTAAAAGTGTTTTTGATTTATCGGTTGTAGGTAAAAATGCATTTGACTTTTTTAGAATTGAAAATCTTATTCCGGTATATCCAAATGAAATTAATGATTTAACTAATCCTTATGAAGTAAATCTTATAAATGAAGTAAGTTTTACAAAGGGGTGTTATATTGGACAGGAAGTTATTGCAAGATTAAATACTTATTCAAAAGTTAAAAGAAAATTGGTGGCGGTAAAACTAATCCGGGAGATAACTAATAGCGAGCCGTTTACGATTGTTGATGATGATTCTAATCAGGTAGGGGAGATTACAACCCTTTCAAAAATGAATTCTTTTAATGAGCAAAAGGCGCTTGCTTTAATTAATATAAAAGCAATGGAAGATCAGTTTAATTTACATGTTAATGTTGAGGGACAGCAATTTCCATTAACTATTATTTAAGCACAAAATGAAAATTTATACTAAAACCGGAGATTCCGGAGAGACATCACTTTTAGGCGGTAAAAGAGTCTGGAAAGATAACTTAAGAATTCAAACATGCGGAACTATTGATGAATTAAACTCTATTATCGGTTTATCTATTAATGAAATTACAAATTCGGAACTAAAAGAGGTATTGCAAGGTATACAAAACGATTTATTTGTAATAGGCTCGGATACAGCAATGCCGAATGAAAATGTGAATTCTAAAATTTCTATACCGCGAATTGCAGATAATCTATCGGAAAAATTAGAATCTATTATTGATAAGTATGATTCTCAGCTGCCTGTATTAAAGAATTTCATTTTACCTGGGGGAGTTAGAGGGTCTGCATTATTGCATTTTGCAAGGTCGGTTTGCCGCCGAGCTGAAAGAAATGTAGTTGCGTTATCACAAGTTGAAAAAATAAATCCTAGTATAGAAAAGTACATGAACCGTCTTTCAGATGTATTATTTGTTCTTGCAAGGTATGCTAATTTCTCAAAAGGTACGTCAGATATAATTTGGCAAAAATAATTTAGTTCTTTAACTATCGACCAATACTTCGGAATCAATTGGTGCATTGAAATTTAAAATGCAACTATAATTATTACCGGGGGTGAATTTGGCTTCGACGGGGTTATAAGTTCTTTGAACTGCGCACCGTGTTCACCGTAGACACGTTAAACGACGGTAAAAAAAGTAACTGGCGAATATAATTACGCTATTGCTGCTTAATTAAAAGCAGCCGTTCTTCAACCTTTCTCATATCGGGGGTTGAAAGGGCGTCGACTAAGATATGATAGCCAAATCGAACTTCCGGATAGAAGAGGCGAATTTATTTCGGGATAGTTTCAGTAAAACCTGTCTGCCGGTGTTGTTGAAGCGAAAATAAAAGACAAACTATGTGTGTAGAAGTTCTTGGAAATGTATCTTCGGACGCGGGTTCGACTCCCNNATTTTTTATTTTCACTTTTGAAGTTCTGCCTCTCACTATAATAATTTCTTAGAATATTAGAGATAAGATCGTTGTTAAGAGAAGATTATGAGTTTAATTATATCTTTAAAAATTAAGACTGTTCTGAATTATTTGTATTTGATTCAATTAATTTTGCAATTAAGCAATAGGTATTGATAAAACTGAGACGTGATTATACAATAAATTAGTATTTGGATAATTCAATATGGAAAATTTATCGTTATTTGCACTTGTTATAATATTTTTAATTTCGGCTGCTGTGACCTGGATTGCCGGAATTGCTCTGACTAAAACTACTGATACACTTGATACACGACTTAAAATCGGAGAAGCTATTGGTGGTTTAATTCTTCTTGGTATTAGCGGAAGTCTCCCTGAAATTGCAATTACCTATAGTGCGGCAATAAGTGGTCATATTCCTATTATCATTGGTAATCTGCTTGGTGGAATTGCAATCCAGACTTTGATCATTGTTATATTTGATTTTTCAACGAAACAAAAAAAACCTCTTTCTTATATTGCCGGTTCTCCATTATTATCGCTTGAAACAATATTTGCTATTTTTATTACGAGTGTTGCTTTAATTGCCTCTTTTATTCCCGTTAAAAAAAGTATTTTTCATTTGAATCCTTTATCAGTAATTCTTGCAGTAATTTGGGTTGTTGGATTATTCACAATAAATCGGGCACGCAAAATACCCAAGTATAATGAAATTTCACCTGATGGAAACCCGGGTCGCAAGCATCATCAGCGCCGTGCAGTTGAAAATCACGTTTTCTATGCAAAGAAATCAACTCTATATGTTATCTTGGTTTTTCTNNTGCTGATAAATTAGGAATTAATAGCGGAATATTTGCAGCAACCGTTTTGGCAATATGTTCGTCTTTGCCTGAAATTAGTACAGGACTTGAATCAATCTTTATTGGTGATAATCACCTTGCTGTAAGCGATATAATGGGTGGCAATGCATTTATGCTGGTAATTTTTTTAATGGCAGATATTATTGTTGGAAAACCTGTATTATCATATGCCGGTCATGTAGATATCCTTTTTGCTTTTTTAGGTATTGTAATGATGGCAGTCTATGCAGTATCATTCCTTCTTAAACCTCAAAAATGTTA
>PLNZ01000092.1 GCA_003142915.1 Ignavibacteriales bacterium
ACCGGTTCAAATTCGGCTTCATTTAAATATTTTGCTTTTATTTCTGCAACAGGAATAAATTGCATAAACCGGCTGCCGATCTCCTTTAGAAAATTGTAAACCTCCAACGGTTTATATGAATTATCTCTTTGAACACAAGTTAATGTATTAAACTCCACATTATGCTTTTTCAAATAGTTCAATCCGTTCATTACCTCATCAAAGCTTGGCTGTCCTCCTTTATGTATTCTATATTTATCATGTATTTCACGGGGTCCGTCTAATGATATTCCAACCAGGAAACTATTTTCCGATAAAAACTCACACCAGTGATCATTTAATAAAATTCCGTTTGTCTGCAGAGTATTTTCTATCTTTTTACCGCCTGAATATTGTTTTTGTAATCTTACTGCTTTCTTAAAAAAATCTACTCCTAGTAAAGTAGGTTCACCGCCCTGCCAGGCAAATGTAACGGTTGGTATGTTTTGTGACTCAATGTAATCTTTTATATATGTTTCCAAAACTTCATCGGGCATTACCCAATTTTTTTGCGGTGTATATAGTTTTTCTTTCTCAAGATAGAAACAATATTCACATTCGAGATTACAAATAGGTCCGGTGGGCTTTGCCATCAAATGAAATGCGTCTGATAGTTGCATGATCTCTATATTAATTTTGAGAACTCATAATGAGTATATATGACTTCAATTATTTTACATCAACTCTTCCGCAAGGTCTTGCGTCTTTTTTCAATTCTTCATCAAAGATTTTTGCCATCTCTTTTAATTTATTTACAATATCAGGATGTTTATTTACCAGATTGGTTTCTTCCTCAGGATCAGTTGAAAGATCGAATAGAGAGAGCTCAATATTTTTTTCAATTCCAATTCCCTGTTTTCCATCTTTTCCCGGAACTTTGACGGAGTTATATTCATGAGGAAAATGTAGTTTCCAATTCTTCCAACGTACGGCTTGTAAGTCATATTCAGCATAAAAGTATAATACTTCATCAAATTTTTCAGCACCCGGTTTATTTTCCCATAATAATAAAGCATCTTTACCATCTATTTTGTTAAGCGGTAATTTAGTGCCTGTAATTGCTGCAAATGTTGGGAGAAAATCTATAGAAGAAAATAGTTTATCCGATACTAATCCTTTTGGAATTTTTCGAGGCCAGCTACAAATGCATGGTTCTCTTTGTCCTCCTTCGAAAGTCGTGAATTTTCCTTCACGAAGATTACCCGCAGAGCCGGCATGATTGCCATAAATTAGCCAGGGGCCATTATCAGAAGTGAAAACTATAATTGTGTTGTCGTAAAGTCTTTGTTCTTTCAGTGATTTAACTATTTCACCAACAGACCAATCAATTTCTTCAATAACATCACCGTACACTCCTTTTTTAGATTTACCGTTGAATTTCTCGGAGGCAAATAGAGGAACATGCGGCATACTATGTGCCAGATAAATAAAAAACGGATTTATTCTGTTTTTCTTTATAAACGATAATGTTTTTTCAGTATATCTTTTTGTTAGCTGACTTAAATCCGGATTAAGTTCAATTACTTTTTCGTTTATNNCTCATTTGGGGTCGGTTTGTTTATTCATATCATGACTATATGGCAAACCGAAATAATAGTCGAATCCCTGCCGGAGAGGAAGAAATTCTTTCATATCCCCGAGATGCCACTTTCCTATGCAACATGTGGCGTAATTCTTTTGTTTTAACAATTTTGCTATCGTCATTTCTTTTGTATTGAGTCCGATGTTTTCTTTTCCTTTAGTCCAATCCGGACCTTTGGGACCTACCACGAAGGGCAATCCAACCCGTACAGGATAGCAGCCGGTTAATAAAGCAGCACGAGATGGAGTACAAGTTGGAGCAGCGCTGTAATAATTTTTAAACTGAATCCCATTATTTGCCAACGCATCAAGATTAGGAGTTTCAAATCCTTCTGCTCCATAAACGCCAATGTCTGCATAACCCTGATCATCAGTGTAAATTAAAATGATATTAGGCAGTTCATCATCAGTTTGGAACAATTGATTTCCGAGTAAACCGACTAATGGTAAAGCAGTTAAAGCTGTAGTGCTTCGAAATATAAATTCTCGTCTGGAAATTCCTTTATTCATCTATTCCTCTAATATTTAGATAATGGATTTTATTTAATTTTCATTATATGTTTCATCTGTCCAGTCGTGATTTTCATTAACATTTATCACAATTGTCATTATTATTTTCAAGTTAATCCATAATAAAAATAATGAATCCGTCCTTAAATCAAAATTTTTATTCTATATCAGATTTGGAAATTCTGGTAAAAGTGGGCGAGTTCAACACAACTTTTTTCGATTCTTTGTCCGAAATAAGAAAAAAGTCATCCATTTAGTCCGAACAAAAACATTTGAGCGAATTTGGGAACATGATTAAGTGAAATGTCTTGAGTCAGAATGAACCTCCTCGCAGCAACAAGTTAGGTTCATAACACTGCTATTTTCTTGCGTCAAGGAATGGTTCTTGACGCCAATACAGAATAATTTATGCTTTTCCCCGAGAACGGGACAGGCTTGACGGCAAAACAAAGTTTTTATTATTGCTGAAATATTTTTACTTTAATTTTATTTCCAGAGCTGAAACAATTTCACTCGGGGCATTTGCCGGCAGTGAAATTTTCAAACCGTCATCCGTCTGCTTCCATTCGAGTTTTCCTTTGTAACCAAGTAATTTTACACTTGCAACACTTTTATCTTTTATAAGTACTGAATTATTTGAAAGTGAATGAATCAATATTCCCTTTTCACCAGGCCAGACCATTAAGAATGCAAATAAATTATTTCTTTNNTTTTCATTAAACATTCCGGCTTTTACCTGAGTAGGGCCTTCACCGTAAACTTTCCAGGGACGGGTACCGAATATTCCTTCGCCGTTAACTTTCATCCACTTTGCCATTCCTTCTAAAAATTCTTCCTCACGTTCATCAATTGTACCGTCGCCCCGCAATGGAATGCTAAGCAATAAATTTCCATTCTTACTTACTATATCTACCAATGAACTGACAATTTGTCCAACCGTCTTGTATGAATTGTTTTCAAAAATGGAACGCTTATAATGCCAATCGCCGATACATGAACATGTCTGCCATGGTAGCGGTTGAATATC
>PLNZ01000079.1 GCA_003142915.1 Ignavibacteriales bacterium
ATCGCTAATGTTCTGAATCCCATCTGCAGACTGTTAAGCAAAGCGGCTAAGGTGGTTGGTCCTGACACAACAACGCGATATTCACGTTGCAATGATTCGGCTAAACCGGGTCTGCGCAATACTTCCGCATAAAGTCCTTCAATAGGTAAAAACATAATCGCAAAATCAGTTGTATTAGGAGGATCAACATATTTTTCCGCAATCTTTTTTGCTTCTCCTTTTATTCGCACTTCAATTGCTTTACCGGCTTCAATTATGGCAATCGAATTGGCTAAATCCTGCGCTTCAAGTAAACGCTGATAATCTTCAACCGGAAATTTCGCGTCTACCGGCAGCCATACCGGTTCATTATTAATGGTATCACGACCCGGAAGTTTTATAGCAATTTCAACTCTCTCACTGCTGCCTTTTTTAGTAATAACATTCTTTTCATATTGTTCGCGCGTTAATATCTGATCAATCAGATTCTCAAGCTGGATTTCACCCCATCCGCCTCTGGTTTTTACATTAGTTAATACATTCTTTAAGTCGCCTACTCCGCGCGCAAGTTCCTGCATATCGCCTAATCCTTTATAAACCTGCTCAAGTCTTTCGCTGACTAATTTGAAAGATTCGCCTAATCTTTTTTCTAAAGTGGCATGCAGCTTTTCATCAACAGTCAGCCGCATCTCTTCAAGCTTTTTCTCATTCTTATCCTGAATCTCTTTTAATTGTGATTCAACTTTTTCCTGCAGCTTATCGAACTTCTGTTCATTCGATTGAGTAAGAGCGTTTAATTGTTTTGTGAATATATCAAGCTGATCCTTTGGCCTTTTGGATATTTCACCTATAGTAGTTGAGATCTGTTCTCCTAACTTTATAACCGAAGCATTTAATTCTTCTCTTTGAGCCTTTGCACTTCTTGAATTTTCTTCCCGGCTTCGCCCGATTTCATCCCTGAATGTCCTGTCGATTCTTTCAAATTCTTTTGCTAATTCAAATCTGCCGTCCGGCACAGATTTTTTGTTGACTAGAATAATTGTTATTATAACCGTGATAAATGTAAGAATAGCGAGCACAACAATAATTTCATTCATGATTCACCATAAAAATTAAAAATCTTTAGAATTATAAGGACTTATTTATTAAATATTTTGTTATACAGCAAATCAATTATTTCATAATTTTGTAAACCAATTAATTATATACCTATCCCCGGAAAGTTATAAATGAATACCTGGAAAAAAGTAATAATAGGCAGTTTTTCTTTTTTAATCATAATCATGCTTGTTATTTTTTACATTTCTTATCACATGCTGAAAAAATCATTACCGGTATACTCCGGTGTTCAAAAAGTTACCGGAATAATAAGCAATGTCGAAATTTACCGTAATGATTTTGCAATCCCTATGATAAAAGCTGAAAACGATGAAGACGCGGCTTATGCTCTCGGATATGTTCATGCGCAGGAACGCTTGTTTCAGATGGATATCGCGCGGCGCGCAGGTGAAGGACGATTAAGCGAAATCTTCGGATCTAAAACAATTCCGATAGATAAGATGTTTCGTACTGTAGGACTATACAGACAGGTAAGAAACAATTATAATAAATTAAATCCTCTCTCAAAAAAAATACTTGAAGCATATGCAAAAGGCGTCAATGAATATATTAAAGAGAAAAAGGGAAGTTATTCAACAGAATTCGACATATTGGGTTATGACCCTTATCCCTGGAAACCGGAACATAGTCTGGTGATTGCTAAATTGATGGCCTGGGAATTAAATATCAGCTGGTGGACTGATTTCACTTTTTCACAACTTGTACAAAAACTCGGAGAGGAAAAAGCTAAAGAACTCTTACCCGATTTCCCTGAGAACTCGCCAACAATTATTCCTGCTATATTAAAAACAGCAGGTTTGATACCTTCTGATTTTATGAAGGTTGATCAGCAGTTTAGAAATTTTACCGGCTTTGTCGGCACTCATATTGGTTCAAACAACTGGATTGTTAACGGTAATAAATCAGTCTCCGGAAAACCTATTATAGCGAATGATCCGCATTTGGCTTATACCGCCCCATGCCGCTGGTTTTTTGTTATAATCCGGAGCAGCGACTGGAATGCGGAAGGATTCACAATACCCGGATTACCGGCAGTTGTTATAGGCAAGAACCAAAATATAGCATGGGCGCTCACAAATGTAATGGCGGATGATGCTGATTTTTATACCGAGAGTATTGACTCTTCCGGGAAAAATTATTTGTTGAACGGCACCTTAAAGCCGCTCACTTTTGTAACGGATACTATCCGTGTAAAAGATTCGCTGAGCGTTGTATTTGATATAAAAAGCACACATCGCGGACCACTGATTACAGATATACATCCATTTAAAATATTATATCCTAACACCGGAGTTAAAACCGCGCAGCTTAGTATGAGATGGACAGGTCAGGAATTCAGCGATGAAATGTTTGCCTCCATATCAATTAACAAAGCAAAGAACTGGGACGATTTTAAAGAAGCGCTTCGCTATTTCACCGTACCNNACCGATCCGTCCTTTCAACAGCCCTACTTTAATTTATGACGGGACCACAGATAAAAACGATTGGAAAGGATTTGTCCCTTATGATGAAATGCCTAAACTTTTTAATCCTCCTCAAAATTTTATTGCTTCGGCAAATAACAAAACAGTTAAGGATTTCAAATACCTCATTTCTAATATCTGGGAACCGTCATCCCGTATAGAAAGAATAACAGAATTGCTGCAATCGAAACCGCTTCAATCGGTAGAAGATTATAAAAATTACCAGCTCGATTTTGTATCTCCTTATNNTTTTGATAGTGTTAAAGTAACCGACCATAATTTGAAACTCTCGCTTGAATTACTCAGGAATTGGGATTTCAAAATGGATCCTATGAGTCAGGTACCGACAATTTATACCCGATTTTTCCAATATCTTATTAAAAATACTTTTGAAGATGAATTGGGCGAAGATTTATTAAAGGAATATGTATTTGTGGCTAATGTACCCTACCGGATAATTTCCAAAATGCTGGAGGAAAATAAATCCCCCTTTTTCGATGATATCAGAACTCCTCAAATCGAAAAAAGGGAT
>PLNZ01000349.1 GCA_003142915.1 Ignavibacteriales bacterium
CCAGGAAGAAGTTATGGTACCTGTTGGTGATTGGGCTAAAGCAAGATTAAAAAATTTAAGCAATACAGATAAAGTCAGAGATAATTCAAAAGTTGGCAGCGGGTTTGGGAAAAAAATTGCTAACTGGGTGGAAAGAGATAAGGTTTATCCAACCAATGTAATTCATCTTGCGACAGAATGTAATAATAAGAATCATAGCGCTGCTTTCCCTGATGATTTACCTGAATGGTTCATTAAATTATTCACAAGGGAAGGCGATATTGTTTTGGACCCTTTCATGGGTTCAGGTACAACACTCTTTGTAGCAGAAAAAATGAAAAGAAATTCAATAGGAATAGATATTATGCCACAGTATTATGAAATGGTACTTAAAAAAATTGAATCAACTAATTATTATTTATTTGATAAGAGGGGGCAGTATGTTTCCAATAAATCTAAATGAAATTTCCAAATATGTTGAAGATAATATCTCAACATTTCACTCAAAAAGACTTTCTAATTTAGAAAATTTAAGTCTCGATACGGTTTTAATAAGAAAAAATCCTTATCTCTTTAAAGCTAAAAATGTATTGACTGCCTCTGATATTGTTAAAGGAATTCTTGATGCTCATCTTTCTTCCCAAGAAGAAACGATATTTGGAGAATTCCTGGAAGGCTTGGCAATTTTTATTAATAAAATAACTTTTCAGGGTAATAAATCTTCGGCTGAAGGAATAGATCTGGAATTTGAAAAGGAAGATGTAAAATATATTGTGAGTATTAAGTCTGGTCCAAACTGGGGTAATAACCAGCAAATAACAAAAATGAAAGAGAATTTTAGAAAAGCAAAAAAAATATTAAATACAAATACTTCAAAGAAAAAAATTGTCGCAGTAAACGGTTGTTGTTACGGAAAAGATAATAAACCGGATAAAGGTGAATATCTAAAATTATGTGGTCAGCGATTTTGGGAATTTATTTCAGGGGGAAAAGAACTTTATATAAACCTAATTGAACCTTTAGGGCATCGTGCTAAGGAAAAGAATGAAGAGTTTCATATCGCTTATTCACAAATCATCAATAAATTCACTTTCGAATTTGGAAAAGATTTTTGCGAAGAATCAGGCAAAATCAATTGGGAAAAATTAGTAAAATTTAATTCTGCAAGTTCAATTTGAAATATCGGATTTTACTTCTTCAGCTTCAAACGCTTCATTTTCTGTTGGTTCAATTTCAATAATATTAAAGCTATGTTTCTTTTTATCTTTTTGAGTGGAAAGATCCTCCACATCACCAAGAAAATATTCAGTGAATTCTTTAGCGTCGTTTTCATTTTTCGCTTCGATTTCCACTATATATGATCTTGTTAATGAAACTTTATATTTTGGCATTTTATTTCTCCTCCTTCATCTCTAATTGACAGATTATCTAACAATGAAAATTTAAGTTTCTTAAATAATAAAACATTGTAAAAAGATGCATAATATGCAACAAGAACTGATGAATATTATTATACATGAGTTTGCCAACTTCTTCCAATTCAACTTTTATAAAAATGGAAAATAATCTTTTTATTATATAAAAATATAGGAAAGCTTTACAAACAATAATATTTTGCATATTAAATATTGGGATTTAATTTCAAAAATGTCTTCTAATTTAAAATTATTATTCATCTCAACCGTAAGCTTATTTTTACTTTTCGGCTGCAGCAGGAATGAATTAAAGAAAATTACAATTAAAGTCCATGCAGAAAGCTTGAATGATTCAAGTGCAATATATATTACAGGAAACTGCGATCAATTCGGAAATTGGAATCCGGCTGTAGTTAAACTGAAAAAGGATTCGGTTAATTCGTGGAGTAAATCATTTTTATTTAAAAAAGGGGAGAAGCTTGAGTATGATTTTACCCGCGGTTCGTTCTCTAATGACTCTTTTGGGCCTAAAGGAATTTTATATCCTTTCCATCAATATGTTATGGTAAATAACGATACAACGGTAACAACCATTATTAACGGATGGAAAGATAAAACCGGCGGTTCCATTGTTCTATCCTCAAATAATTTTAAAAACACCAAAGGATTGATGATTACATCCGGATGGAAATATCACTCCGGCGATAGTGTCTTATGGGCTGACCCGGGTTATAACGATAGTAAATGGGAGGTAACCGGTACATATTTACACCCGGATGACCATCCTTTAAGCGGCTGGAACGGTTTAGGCTGGTTCAGGATGAAAATAATTTTGGATAGTACATTATTAAATAAATCGTTCATGTTCAATCTTTGGCAGGCGGGAGCATCTGAGATTTATTTAGATGGTAAATTAATATATAAATTTGGTAAAATCGGCGGCAGCAAAGATGATGAAATATTATTCGAAGACCGGAACCCGCAACCTATTGTATTCTCTCAAAGTCCGGCTCACTTACTCGCTGTAAGATATTCAGACCATTCCACAAGTTATTTTAATAAAAAAGGACTTTATGCCGGGTTTGAGTTAATGCTTGGATATGCAAAAGGGATGATGACTGAACGCTTAAATTCAGTGCAAAATTGCTTGTATAATTTCCTAATATTTGGAACAATTCCATTTACATTAGCCGTGCTCCATTTCATCATTTTTATTTTTCTGCCCCGCTATAAGGAAAATCTTTATTATGCTATGTACATGATCGGGTTTGCCGGCCTTGTATTTTCAGATTACGCAGGTGTATTAACTACGAATGTTTTCCAGGTAATATATCTTTACAAACTCGGGTTTGTTACTGAAAATATAGCAATTGTATTCGGGCTGGTAACCACTTATTATGCAGTATACAAAAAGATCCCCAAACACGGATGGCTTTTTATAATTTTGGGGTGTGCACTTGTTATCTGTTTTTCAATAACCTCATTAAGGATGAATGTTGTACAGGATATCTTTTTATCGCTGGTAATTTTTGAAATGCTAAGATGTATCTTTTTCGTTAAAAAAACGAAAAAATGGTCATGGATATTGTTAACCGGGATTCTATTTTTGCTTGCCAGCATAATATATTCACTTATGATTGAATATGGTTTAATAGTACCAATATACGGCTTTACGAACAGTTTCGTATTTGGAGTGCTGATTCTAAGTATTTCAATGTCAATAGGATTATCTAAAAATTTTGCCGAGACATATAAGCAACTTGAAAAACAACTTCTTCAGGTAAAAGAATTGTCGGAACAGGCATTAGAAAATGAAAGGAAGGTAAAAGAACAGGAGATTGAAAAGAGACTGTTGGAAGCCGATAATAAGAGAAAAACAATTGAATTGGAGGAAGCACGAAAACTGCAGCTTTCAATGCTTCCTAAAGTTATACCCATATCTGAAGATTGGGAAATTGATGTATTCATGCGTACCGCCACTGAAGTAGGCGGCGATTATTACGATTTCCATATGGACAATTACGGAACCCTGACAATTGCCGTTGGGGATGCAACCGGGCATGGAGTAAATGCAGGTACTATGGTTGCGGTTACAAAAAGTTTATTCAGGGAATTTGCAGAACATGAAAACATTGTTGAAACATTTAATAAGTATACAAAATTCATTAAAGCAATGAATTTGGGCAATTTATATATGGCAATGACGATTGCTAAGATAAAGCAAGGTAAAATAACTATCTCTTCTGCAGGTATGCCGCCGGTACTTATTTACCGGATGCAAACAAAAAAGGTAGAAGAAATAGTATTGAAAGGAATGCCGCTTGGCGGATTTTTAAATTACCCGTATAAACAGGTTGAGATTGAACTAAGCATAAACGATATAGTCCTGTTTATTAGTGACGGGCTTCCTGAAATGTTTAATAATGCAGATGAAATATTTAGTTTTGAAAGAACTAAGGAAGAGTTTGAAACAGCAGGAAATAACATTTTACCGGGATCAACACTTCCGGGAAAAGGAATTATAGAAAAGCTGTTAAGTAAAGCGGAAGCCTGGGCAAATGGCAGGCTTCAGGAAGACGATATTACATTCGTAGTATTTAAAAATTTGTTTGATCGATCGAAGAATTAAGCAGGTCAATTAAATTGAACCGGGTAAAAACAATTTCCGGCAGGACGAATTACAAAAATTATTTACATTTCTTTCTTATTACAAAAGCATTCTTTCCATTCAGGTGTTAATATTTAAATAAATTCCAAAATGTAATGTTGTGAGAAGAAAATTTTACTTGCATAAAAACATACAATGGCCTAAATTGTGTACCAAATTTGGAGACGATTATGACTTTACAAAATGATGACATTCACCCTATTAGCGATTTCAGACACAATGTTGCAGAGTTGATAGCTAAAACTAAACAAACAAGGCGCCCGATTTTAATTACTCAGAATGGAAAGGGAACCGCAGTTTTAGTGGATATAGCTAATTATGAGA
Organism: Ignavibacteriales bacterium; assembly: GCA_003142915.1. Lineage (GTDB taxonomy): Bacteria > Bacteroidota > Ignavibacteria > Ignavibacteriales > Ignavibacteriaceae > FEN-1297. The sequence goes on from PLNZ01000349.1 coordinate 4,387, forward strand.
AATTGGAACTTCTTGCCGATATTGCCAAAGGCCTTAAGAATATGAAAGAAGGCAAAGTAATATCAAATGAGGAAGCAAAGAGAAGGATTAAAAAAAACCTTTGATTTTCTTATTGCCAAATAGAAATTATTATTCCCATAACGAGTAATGAAATAAGCCAGAAGGCATTATCAAGTATCCATAGTTTCCATGGTCTCTTTTCATACATTACATTGGTTAAAGTTACAGGGGCAATAAATCCCAGCCAGCCAAAAAAACCTCCCATTAAGCCGCCGGTAACTCCGCTGATATTAAAAAATGAATTCCCAAAAACAATATTATGATAAAGGACAAAACTCATTACTAAAGATCCGACGAAAACAATAACCATTTTTACCGGGGAAGGTTTCATATCCTCAATACCGGTAAGTTTTTTCCACAGTTTACTAAAAAGAACTGCATACCAGATTGTTGCAATTACGTAGCTTGCAAGTGCTGCTATGAAAACAGCTAAGAAGTTTATGTGTACTTCCATGGCAAGATTTCTCCTATAAGTTTTTTATTAATCAGACCGGGTGTCTTTGCTTTCCGTGCATTTAATTTATGTTATATAGTAATTAAAATCAATTAACCGGGTCCAAGGACAAATTATTTAAATATTAACAAATTCACTTGAAATATTTTATGGAACGCAAGTTATGCATTTAAACAAATAATAGATTCCAAACGCAAAAAACATAGCTTTGATCTGCAAAACACTTCTCATTCTCTAAATTGACTATATATCAATTTTGTAATATGTTTAGCTGTCATAATTGCGAATTAACAAATGATTATACAATACATCCCGGTATTTATTGTGATTATAGTTGCCGCCGGATTTGCCGGCGTAACGGTCTTTTCATCCGAAATTTTTGGACCGCAGAGACCTACAAAAGGAAAGCTTTCTACATATGAAAGCGGTATGGAACCCGTAGGAACAACCCATGAAAGAATTTCAATCAAGTATTACCTTGTGGGCATGCTCTTCATAATTTTTGATCTTGAAGTTATATTTGTTTACCCATGGGCGGTTCAATTCAGAAGGTTATTTAGAGAGATTGGCATGCCTGTTTTTATTTCCATGATGATATTCCTGGTGGTTTTAGAACTTGGGTTCCTATATGTATATAAGAAAGGCGGTTTCAAATGGGATTAGAAGCTAAGTTAACCCAGGATGGAATTATTACAAGTACCATTGACGCTGTAGTTGAATGGTCGCGTAAGAATTCCGTTTGGCCTATGCCTATGGGAATTTCCTGCTGTGCAATTGAAATGATGGCTGCTGGCGATCCTAAATATGATATTGCACGTTTCGGCTCGGAAGTAATGCGGTTTACTCCGCGTCAATGCGATTTAATGATTGTTGCCGGAACCGTAACTTATAAAATGGCGCATGTAGTGAAAAAAATTTATGATCAGATGCCCGATCCCAAATGGGTAATTGCAATGGGCGCATGTACTTCTTCCGGCGGAATTTACAGGTCATACAATGTTGTTCAGGGTATAGACCAATTTTTGCCCGTAGATGTTTATCTTGCAGGCTGTCCGCCAAGACCTGATAACCTTCTTAATGCTTTAATGCAAATCCAGGAAAAAATTGGAAGAACAAAAGCGCGTGAGTTCCGGAATAAAAAGCTTCCCGATCCGACAGTCCTTCAAAATAACTAATTTATTACGGATATTATGTCTTCACTAAAAGAGTTAATAATTCAAAAGCTAAAAGATAAATTCGGAAGTGTGAATTTTGAGTTCAGTGAATTCAGGGATGAATTAACGGTCTTATTTGATAAGAAAAACGTTGTTGAAGTCTGCCGGTTCCTGAAGGATGATAATGAGCTTCAATTTAAGTTATGCGAAGATGTTACCGCTATAGATTGGGCGCGAAGTAAAAACCGCTTTACGGTTGTCTATCATATTTATTCAATTAAAAATGGTTTCAGGCTTGCCCTGAAGGCTGATGTTGATGAATCCGGCTGTTCCATTGATTCCGTTTCTTCCGTATGGAAAACTGCCAACTGGGAAGAACGCGAAACTTATGATATGTACGGTATCATTTTTAATAATCATCCTGATCTGAGAAGAATGTATATGCCGGAGGAATTTGAATATTATCCTCTGCGGAAGGATTTCCCTTTGATGGGAATTCCGGGTTCTATTCCCTTGCCGAAGAAATAATAAAAGTTTAAGCCTAAGATTTATAAGTATGGAAAAAATAACTAAAGACGATGTTCATCCAAAGATAGTTGAAGCGCTGCTGCGCGATACTAATATAACGGTTGAAGATGCGCTTGAAAATGAAATGATATTGAATATGGGTCCCCAGCACCCTGCAACTCACGGTGTGCTCAGGCTTCTGCTTAGACTTGACGGCGAGAGCGTTGTAGCATGCGTTCCGGAACTCGGCTACCTGCACCGCGGGTATGAAAAGTTGGCGGAGAATATGTCCTTTTATGAATTTATTCCGCATACGGACAGGCTCGATTATCTTGCCCCTATGGCTAATAATGTTGCATGGGCTCTTGCCGTTGAAAAGCTTATAGGAATTGAAGCTCCTCCCAGGGCGCAATATATAAGAATGATGATTTCTGAACTTGCAAGAATAGCATCCCATCTGGTTGCAATAGGCTCTTTCGCTATGGATATAGGCGCATTAACCGTTTTCCTGTGGACTCTGCGGGAAAGAGAAAAAATTCTTGATATATGGGACATCCTTTGCGGAGCTCGATTCACAAACTCCTTTACACGTATAGGAGGTATTGCAAACGACGCACAACCCGAAGCTATTGCAAAAGCTAAATGGTTCATTGATCAGTATGAAGAAAATCTGGACGAATGCGAAAGGCTTCTTAACTCAAACAGGATTTTTATCGAACGGCTTGAAGGCGTAGGCGTTATTTCCGGCGAAGATGCTGTTGAACTTGGCTTAACGGGCCCAAGCTTAAGAGGAAGCGGAGTTGAGTTTGATCTCCGGAGATCTAAGCCGTATTTATTTTATAATGATATGGATTTTAAAGTGGTTACTTACCCGGAAGGAGATTCATTAGCGCGTTATTTTGTGCGTGCCGATGAAACACGGGAAAGTATTAAAATAATCCGGCAGGTTTTGGAGAAAATGCCTCTGGGTGATATCCTTTTGAATCAGCCCAAGAAAGTCCTTCCTAAAAAGACGGAAATTTATTCCAAGATGGAAGAGCTTATACATGATTTTATGATTGTTAATTTTGGAGTTAATCCGCCTGTTGGAGATATTTACAGCGCAGTTGAGAATCCGAAAGGAGAACTTGGTTTTTACATTGTAAGCAACGGTGAAGGACACCCCTGGAAGTGTAAAATCCGTTCCCCCTCGTTTGTAAATTTGCAGTCGATTCCTCATTTAATAAAGGGACGCATGATTTCAGACGTTGTAGCAATTGTCGGAAGCCTTGATCCCGTTATGGGTGAAGCGGATAAATAGTAACATTCAAGTCATGCAAAATATTATAATTAATTAGCTGCGAAAATTTGGGATTTTAAAATAGCCCCGAGTTTTAACTCGGAGAATAATGAAAGCCTTGATATTATTGGCTTTAGCCGCAATTTTCATGTCATTTTGGCTAAAGCCGAACATGTTTTGAAATTTATAAAACCCCGACATAAATGTCGGGGCTATTTTAAATATCATTTGTGTAACTTTAATAATTAATAGATGTTATTTACAAGAAAGAAATATTAAAAAAAATGACATTTAAGTTTACCGTAGAAAATACTAAAAGAATTGAGGAAGCAGTTAAAAAGTACCCTCATAAAAATGCGGCTGTTATGCCTGTCCTTTATATTGCCCAGGAACAGGATGGATGGATTTCGCAGGAAGTTATAAAGGAAGTTGCATCCATTCTTGAAATGACGGCGGAAGAAATCCTTGGGGTAGTAACTTTTTATTCAATGTATCATACAAAACCGGCGGGTAAATATCATCTGCAGGTTTGCACAAATGTTTCCTGCATGCTGCGCGGCGCTGAGAGTATTTATAATTATATAAAAAATAAATTGAATATTGAGAACGGCGGCATCACAGAGGATAACATCTTCTCCCTGGAGGAAGTGGAATGTATGGGCTCCTGCGGAACTGCGCCCATGTTTGCAATAAATGAAGACTTTTTTGAAAATCTTAGTATTCAAAAAGTTGACGAAATTATAGAATCCTTTAAAAACCAAGACTAATTTGAATATATGCCAATGGAAAAAATAGTTCTTCCCGATATAAAAGATTTTCATCTGATTGATGTTTACGAACAATACGGCGGTTACACAGCAATTAAAAAAGCGCTAAGTCAATCGCCCGATGATATCATAGACCAGGTTAAGAAATCAGGTTTACGCGGGCGCGGCGGAGCTGCATTTTCTGCCGGACTCAAATGGAGCTTCATGCCCAAGACTTCAAGCAAACCTGCATACCTTTGTATTAACGGCGATGAAAGCGAGCCCGGTTCTTTCAAAGACCGCCAAATATTTGAATTCAACCCACATCAATTGATTGAAGGAATTTTAATTGCCGCTTACGCTATACGTGTTAAAATTACCTATATATATATACGCGGCGAATACCATAAATGGATTAGGCTTTTTGAAAAAGCTTTGTCGGATGCTTACGCCAAAGGTTACGCAGGCGAAAAGATGAAGGAAACTTTTGGTACGGATTTCTTTGTTGATATTTATGTCCATAAAGGAGCCGGGGCATACATCTGCGGCGAAGAATCTGCGCTTATGAACTCTATAGAAGGGAAGCGGGGTTACCCCAGGGTTAAACCGCCTTTCCCCGCACAGAACGGCTTATGGGGATGTCCAACTACCATAAACAACATAGAGACTATTACTAATGTTCCGCCTATTATCAATAAAGGCTGGGAATGGTTTTCCAAAATCGGCGAACCCAGGCATCCAGGAACCCTTCTTTACGGAATAAGCGGGCATGTAAACAAGCCCGGAGTTTATGAATTACCAAGCGGCATGCTGTTAACGGATTTAATATATAACTATGCAGGGGGAGTTATAAATGATAAAAAAATATTGTGTGTAATTCCCGGCGGTTCATCAATGCCGCCATTAAGAGGCGATCAGATTGAAGGCGTTAAAATGGATGCTGAGTCGCTTAAAGCCTACGGCACTTCAATTGGTACGGCGGGGGNNTATTGTTATGGATGAAGATACGGATCTTGTAAAAGTATTGGCAAGAATTGCCAGGTTTTATTATCACGAAAGCTGCGGGCAATGTACTCCATGCCGTGAAGGAACAGGCTGGATGCTTAAAATTTTAAACAGGCTCGTCCGCGGTGAGGGTTCGATCCATGATCTTGACCTTTTGGTTTCCATTGCCGGCAATATTGAAGGCAATACAATTTGTGCGCTTGGCGAAGCTGCCGCATGGCCTGTAAGATATACAATTACCCGCTTCAGGGATTATTTTGAAAAGCGGGTTAGTAAAGAAGTTATACTGCCCATAGCCAACAAAGTTCATTCAATGAGGCACACCGCTTTCCCCCTTGCAGATGTTAAGGAATGATATTAAGAGAACAAAAGATTTCTTGTCCCTTTAATTTTGAATTGCTCATGTTACGCAAAAGATATTT
>PLNZ01000057.1 GCA_003142915.1 Ignavibacteriales bacterium
AATTGAATCATTTACGTCTTTCTTTAATAAAACACGAACTCCTTCAAGTTCATCATCTTCAAAAGAAATTTTAGAAATCCCATTTATTTCAATTTCCGAGGCTTTAAAAAGATTTCCGGTTTTTGCCTTATTTTTAGTAAAAATATCTTTAAATAGTGCATCTTCAAATTGAGTAGCCATCTTAAATTATCCTGTTAATTGTTTCCGGAATTTTATCTGCAGGTAAAACCAAATCAGCTAAATCGGCATCCACAATTGTTTTCGGCATTCCGTATACTACACATGTTTCCTCATTTTGGGCAATGCAATATCCGCCTATCCCTTTTAATTTCTTTACTGCTTCAAATCCATCCTTACCCATACCCGTCATTATTATTCCTAAAGTATATTTACCAAATATATCAATCACTGAATTCATCATTACATCCACGGATGGTCGATGCAAAGAATCAGCCGGTTCGGTTGCTATNNTGTTGATTTGAATATCATGCAACCCAACTTTTTCCAATTTCATATGAAATCCTCCCGGCGCAATATATATTACACCTGGTTTTAAGGATTCTTCATTTTCAGCTTCCTTTACTTCAAGTTTACATAAACTATTTAATCTTTCGGCAAGAGATTTTGTAAATTTCGGCGGCATATGTTGAACAATCAAAATCGGAATATTAATTTTTTCTGAAAGCAGAGGTAGGATTTTTTGAAGAGTTAATGGTCCTCCAGTTGAAATTCCAAGTGCAATTGCTTTAAACACTTTAACCGGCAGATCTTTTTGAATTACTGTTGATTTTTTGTCAGACGTAAAGTTGCTGTTTAATGATTTTAGCCTTTTGAATCTTTCTTTAAGAGATTTTTGTCGGGCAATTTCTTTAACTTTTTGGACAAGATCATCTTTGATTTTAGAAATATTGACACTCACATATGAGAGTTCTTTGGGTATAAAATCAATTGCTCCAAGTTCCAGAGCCTTAATAGTATCTTTTGCCCCTTCCGTTGTTAAAGAACTAACCATAAGCACTGATGTAGGACAATCACTCATTATTTTTTTAAGCGCTGTAAGTCCGTCCATCACAGGCATCTCAATATCTAGTGTAATAATGTCCGGTCTAAGTTTTTTTGCTAAATCATATCCTTCCTGACCGTTTTTGGCGGTACTTATAACAGTAATACTTGGATCGCTTTCCAACATTATTGAAAGTGATTTCCGCATAAATGCAGAGTCATCAACAATTAATACAGAGATTTTTTCATTCAAGGATTTACTTCCAGGTTATTAAATAGCTCATTAATATCTAAGATCATAACCACGGTGCCATCTCCCATAATAGTAGATCCTGCAATTCCATTTACTTTACCAAGGTATGCCCCGAGNNAATCTCTTACCGTAATAACTTCTTTTCCTTTAACTGAATGTATTTGTTTCTTATTAACCCTCAAAACTTCGATAACAGACCCTAAAGGAATTACCATCATTTGTTTATGAACTTTTACAATCATTCCCGGAATAATTGCTAATGTCAAGGGAAGTTTAATTATTATTTTTGTTCCTTTCCCGACCTCCGAATCAATGTTAATTATTCCGCGAAGTTTTGCAACGTTTGTTTTGACAACATCCATTCCAACACCTCGACCCGAAACATTTGATACAATTTTCGCTGTTGAAAAACCTGGAAGAAAAATTACATTCATTAATTCTATTCTGGTTAAATCCTTTGCTTTTTCTTTTGTAATTAATCCTTTTTCAATTGCTTTATCTCTGATTACTATAGGGTCAATACCGTTGCCGTTATCTTCTATCGTGATTTGTATATTGTTGCCTAAATGTTCCGCTGCAAGTATTACAGTTCCTTTTATTTCTTTACCGGCTTTTGCTCTTTCGTCCGGTTTTTCTATGCCATGATCTACTGCGTTTCTGATTAAATGAACTAAGGGATCATTTATTTCTTCTATTAGGTTTTTATCAACTTCTGTTTCTTCACCCTTTATTATTAATTCGACATCTTTTTCTAAATCCTTGCATAAATCTCTAACTAATCTTGGATATCTATTAAAAATCTTCCCAATTTTAATCATCCTTAGTTTCATAACAACTAGTTGTAATTCAGTAGTCATGAGATCAATTTGTTTTGTAACTTCTCCAAACACTTTAGAATATTTTGAACCCTCATACTCAACTCCGAACTGAGAATTAACTTGCATCAACCGGTTTCTTCCTAAAACTAATTCTGATACTATATCTAAAAGAGCATCTAATCTATCAACATCAACACGAATAGTATTATCTTTGACGTTGCTTGCAGCCAGAGTGGTTGCAGTTAACTTTTTACTAAGTTCTTCTTTTATTTTTTCGGTATTATTTTCCCGATTTTCTAAATGGGATAGTTCTTCATTTAACATTTCAATTTGAGGAACACCTTCTTTGATGTTTTTCTCTTCTTGATTAGTTTTATCAATTATATTTAATTCTCCATTACTTTCCACTAAATGATTACCGGTTTCAATATCGTGTATAAGGTTTTCTAAAACTTTAGCGGTTTTAGTGATGTCATAATCTTCGTTTTTATCTACTTCGATTTTTTTCAAAAGAGCTTTTATTGTATCAAATCCTAGAATAATTCCATCCATTAATCCTAAATATAATTTTACCTCTTTTTTGCGCAGTTTATTTAATAAATCTTCGCATTCATGTGTAACATTAGGCAGTTTTTCCAGCCCTAGAAATCCAGATGTTCCTTTAATAGTATGAAAGGATCTGAATACTTGGTTAAGTAATTCCGAGTCATCCGGACGTTTTTCTAGTTCAAGGAGATCATAATCTAGTTTCTCCAGAATTTCTTTTGTCTCAACAAGAAAACTCTCGACAATTTCCTTCATTTCCGGATCAATTAGAATTGGATTTGGAGTTATTTCATTCATGGCTTCGAAAATATTTTATCAATTTCTTCTTGAGAAGGTTTTTTTACTCGGCTATTCACTAATGAGTCAGCCAATGTTTGGTTTTCTTTATCTTTATTGTATCTTGCATCCGGGTTAAACGAACCAGATTCTGCTACCTGATAGGCAATATCCGGAACTTCTTTGATTTCTTTATTATTAAGATCCATAACTAATGAAGACAATTTTTCCTGAACTGCATGAATTAAATGATTTACCGAGGATAATTGTTGTGCTGTAATGTCCTGAACTTGCAATGATATTGTAATATTCATCACACCATCATGAATTTTTTCAATCATATTAACCATAGAGACTAATTCATCACCAATAAATTCAGGAATTAATTCATTGTTTATAATTTCACAAGCAATTTTATTCTCTATTACGGATAATGTAAGGCGGGAAATAATATTTTTCTGCTTGTCAATCTTATTCCTAAATAAATCTAATTTTGTTTTAATCGTCTGAACATCACTTGAAATTGCATCAACAATGTCCAGAATTTCAGTAGTTGCAACTTCCGTAGCACTTGTTACACTATTTATTTGCAATGCTGCTTTGGGTATTTTACTTGTACTGTCCTGAATAGATTGATTTACGTTTTCCAATAATGGGACAGTGTCTTGCATGAAATCCACAATTTTCTGCATTACGGGTACAATTTTCTGGCCATATATAAAAAATGATTTAAGATCTCCAAGCTTTTGGAAAACTTTTTCCATATTTGATGTGTATTCCATATTTTTCTCCATTATCCAGCGCTTGCAACGATTTGTTCAATCTTCTCTCTGAGAATTTGAGGTGTGAACGGTTTAACTATATAGTTATTTACTTTAGCTTGAAGGGCTTCGAGAATATCTTCTTTCAATCCTCTAGTTGTTACCATCAATATTGGAATTTTCCCAAATTTCTGATCCGCACGAATTGATTTTACAAGTTCTAATCCTGAAACATCCGGCATATTCCAATCTGTAATAACAAAGTTTATCGAATCATCGAGTGAAAGCTTTTGCAAGGCCTCCCTGCCGTCACTGGCTTCCGCAAACACCTCATGGCCAATTGTTTTCAACGAGTTGGCTACGATTCTCCTCATTGTGACAGAGTCATCCACAATTAAAAATTTTAATGCCATGTTCATTCCTTTAATTTAAATATTTAGAAACTTCATATACTACCCGTTTAGGATCAAACGGTTTGACTAAATATGAGTTTGCTCCACACTCAAGTCCACGTTGAATATCTTCTGTATTTCCCAAAGATGACAAAACAATTATAGGTAAGTCTTTATAGTCATCATTTTTTCTTATTGATGAAATTAATTCAAATCCATCTACATTAGGCATGTTCAAATCTGTAATTACCAAATCAATTTTTTGATTTGGTAATACTTCAATTGCCTCCATTCCATCTGAACAGGAAATAATTTCAAATCCTTTAACGGACAAAGCAACAGAAACAAATTTTCTAATAGTAGGCGAATCGTCAGCTACTAGTATTACACGTTTCATAAATTATTACTCCTTTTTATAACCCACTGTGTTTGGGTAACTAATCAATTTAAATGCCTTTGAAATTCCATGAAGAGTTTCTGAATAACCAATGAAAAGATATCCACCCTTATTCAATGAATTGTAAAGATGAGAAACAACTTTGGTTTTTGAAGCCTGATCAAAATAAATCAATACATTTGCACAAAAAACTACATCAAAATTAAACATACCTCTCATCGAAAGATCTTCATAAAGATTCATTATTTTAAAAGATGCCATCTTCTTTATTTCTGGTAGAACTTCATAAGCTCCACCATTAGGTCTAAAATATTTTTTAAGATAGTATGGAGGGGTATTCCGAACCGAATAATCTCTATAAATACCATTATTCGCTGTATCAACAACTGCATTATTAATATCAGTTCCTACTACTTCTAATTCAATATTCGTGAAACGTGGTTTAATAAGATCCTGAAATATCATAGCTG
>PLNZ01000324.1 GCA_003142915.1 Ignavibacteriales bacterium
AAACTATTCTTTCACGGTACAGATTTTTATTTCCGTTTAAGCTTCTAAAATTGCCCATTTGATTCACGCAAATACTGACGTAGTAAAAAAGATCATTAAGGAATTAAAGCAACTCTTTCTTGAGTTTCTTGAAATCAAGATGGAATCCGCATGAAGTTCTTTTACGATTTTACAAAAGAAGCGCTTGCTTCTCTTTAGGTGAGATTTCGCTGACTGAGTTGAACCGGATAATATAATTTTTTTAATATTANNATTTGTATTTCGATACCCCGACCGCTTACGGCGGACTAATTCATTAAGTTGATTTCAAAAAAAATGAGAAATAAGTTCTGCTATTTGAATTAAAAAAAACTTTTTTCAGTATTCAAATGTTAGGTAGAAACTCCACGGGGGCCGCCTCTTAGATACCGTCTCTTTATATCGCACTCATTCTGAATAATCGTATAATTAACTCACCCGAAAGATGTAGTCCCTTTTTCATCCTTTTGTACGATTGTTATGCTTTGTTCTTCTCCTTATTTTATATTCTATGCAGTAAGTTATATAATTTCACTACTGTCGGAAATACGATTAAATGATTGAATTTATTCAACTTATAACCGGATAGTGGTGAAAAAAAATGATGTCTAATAATTTATTTGAGGTGATTAATGCCAAATCAGAATGGAACAATCAGTGAGAAAATTTTTGAATCTACTGATCTATTTAGAAAAGATGGTTTAGAAGAAGAAATTGAAAATGTAGTAAAATCTTATCTCGATAAAATAAAATTTTCATTAATTATCAAGCCTGCAATAATTTCAATTGTTGCTTTGATAATTTCTTTTTTCATGGATATATCAAATGTGCCAATATTAGGAAACATTTCTGTTGCAATCGCCAAATCATTTTTTCCGGGTTGGCAGCCGGCTGCTGAGGCTTTCCAGCCATTTCAATTCTGGTGGCTCCCTCTTATAACTTATGCATTTTTTATTTTTCTTGCCTTTCTGACATACAATAAATTAAAGGAAGAAGTTTTAAGAAATCCAGCCTCTGAAACAATCGATAGAGTAATAGATTCTTATAGCAGCGTAATCGATAGTATTTCCACGGCATTACCTTTGCTTGGAGCAGCTCTTTTATTAATTAGTATTCGATTAGGAGAAGAAATATTTCTCGGTCTATCTGTCCCATTTGAGATAAAAGCCTTAATTGTGCTTGCAATAGGAAAGCTTTTTGAACCGGTTCTGGATCAACTTAGTGTAGAATTTCAAAACATTGTCTCTCATATTCAGGATTTGAAGGAACGGTACTTTTCCCGCTTACAAATTGAGAGTACGAAAGGAATACTTGAAAAATTAGGAGGCAGCAATATCTCTGCAGAGCAGATTTCAAAAGAACAACTGACGAACATAGAAAATTATAAAAAGTTAATGGTTGAAATTTCAAATATTAGTTTAGCTGTCAAAGAGAATTATGTTATGGTTCATAATCTTATTGAAAAAATTAGTGTAATTCCGCTGATAAACAAAGAAAAGATTGATGAACTAAAATCACTAGCAAATTCAATTTCTCAAGCATCAGCGTCTTTAAGTAACGAAAACACTGTAACGGGATTGAAATATTTAGAATCCATTGTAAAAAAATAAAACAAAAGAAAATGAGAAGAAAAAATAGAGATAGTAAATTTATTATTTACCAGGTTCTCTACATTTTTGTAATTACTGTTTTAGCCTTGAAAGGCGCTGATTTAGATTTGAAGGAAGTAATTTCAAAAGATAAAGCCGTTTCAAAAAGCGTTAGAGATTCATTGATGGTTGTTATTGATTCCCTTTATGCTCATGGTAGAAAGTTTGAAATAAAAGTTGACCCTAATGTTATAGTTGAAAATGAAGTTTTAAAGGAAAAACTATTGTCTCTGAATAAACAGTTGGCTGATATTAAACCTCCGGAAAATGATATACGACCTCCAATGGATCAAAAAACTACTGTAAATGAACAGACCGTATTGCAGTCACCAATATCTATTACACAAACATTTCTGCAGAATACCTGGAATATTGCAAAGAATACCGGAAATGTTCAAGCGGCAGTCTACGACCCTAATAATATGAATAATCCTATCGTAGTAATTCCTCCTAACCAGGAAAAAAAATTCGACCTAAAAAATGAAAACCAGGTAATATTGAAATTTGGCAATCAGCAGCAAACAATAAACGTTTTACCAATGCATCCTCCGGAAATAAGAATTGATAGGTCTACTACAAAAATGAATGCTTCAACAATTTATGTGCAAGATTTACAGCGAATTACCGACTTTAATGTTACTATAAAATATGCGCGAACTGATCAACTAAAAATTACATACACGGGGCCAATATCTGTATCCGGTCCATATAAGAATAATAACGGTGATTTGGTCTATAATGTTTCTCTGAAATTAGCCCTGACTTATCAACGCTTTCAAGACTGGTTAGACCGTTACGGTAATAATCGTGACGCCAGCGGGCGTTATAAAACCAATTTTTTCTTTACTGCAGTTGATGAAAGATCAAAGGCTAATGTTGTTATTGGTGATTCTTTTTACTTCACTGATTTTGATAAATAATTACAATTTTGGTATACTTTTATGAAATATAAATTTAACCTTTTTTTAATTCTTTTATTAATCTTTCCTGCTTTTAGCCTGGTACGTGCTCAGAATGAACAAGGCGAAAAAATTGAATATTATCAAATGGAACCTCTTGATGACAGCTTATTTATTAAAATACAACAGGAGGTATTTATTGATCCACCGGATCCAAAAGCTGAAATAATAGCCGATTTGCGTGATCCTAATAATCAAACCATATCTATCAAAGGTGTGCTTTATCCATTTCTTGCATTGAAGCCTGAGACGCGTGCAAAAATCATTACTTATCCTTTTAAGTTAAATCTGGAAGAACAGATAAACTTTGGAAGTGTTTTTTCACGAGTTCTTGAAAAGTTAAGAATTCAAAAGGTATTTACACCTCCTACTCTTTATCAAATATCTTCTACACTTGGTTATATAAATCCTTTTTTACAGTTATTTGGCGGCGAACGATTTGGAGTCCCGATTAAACAAGATATTGGTCTTTCATTTGGACTGGGTACTCCATATTCTGGACCTCTTGAAACAAATATTGTGGAAGGAGACTTTCACATCTTGGGTTTTTATGGCGGCGTTTTAGGCAAAGTTGATGCACTCTCAGAGACATTAAATAGTAAATATTATAATGGAATTTATGTTACTAACGGATATCAGATTGGGTATGTTGTACCATTCGGCAATTTTTTTGAATTCAGTTATCAACATATTATAACCCCGCCTACAAAGACAGATAGTATTTATTTTAATAGAAATAATATTGATTCTTTGAATCTGAAATCAAAAATTCTAAACGGCTCTTATTATAGCTGGGAACTTCGCTATCCGATTAGTATTCTTGGTTCAACGAGAGCAAAATTTTATGTGGCAAAATATTTAAACGAATTACATCTGGGGTTTACCGGGCGCGAACTTTCATTAGCGGGCAGTACATTTGATTTTGGCTTTGATGCTATGCCTTCCAGCGATGTCAGGCAACCTGAATATATATTTAATTTAATGGTTCAAAAGATTGCAGAAAACTGGGGTTCAAGCGCTTTTGCATTAGGTCCAACTCTGGTTCTTTCAAAAGACAATAAGGGAAATTTCGGAGCTGTCACTGTCCTTTTTAACGTAAGACTAAAAATCGGAACCTCTCTATAATACTCATTCCTATTCCCTATTCTAAGGCTTAATCTCATTTTGAAGTTAAGCCTTTAAAATTCAATTCTTAAAATTATGAATTAATTTACACGACGTGTTAGCCCGGTGTTCGTATTGAAGTCTGGGATATTGCTGAATATTTGTAAATTTCGCTAAGTGATCGTTTTCTTCTGAAGGGATGAATTCTCAAACTCTTCTTTTTTAGAGAAGACAATATGGTGAACTTGACACTCACTCCAAAAAGCCTTATCATATTGCCGGTTGTTTTTGCCGGATTCAAAATCGTAATAGTACGTAGCTTTTTTCTCTTTATTATTAACAGGAGAACAAACAATGATGAACTTCTTGCTTCCTATTCTTTTCACAAGCCTGACAATTTTATTTCAGCCCCCTATCCATGATGAATTCCCTACACTGCCGCTCGGTGCCGCAGCACCCAAATTTAATCTCCCGGGTACTGATGGGCGCAACTGGACGCTCAAGGACTTTGCACATGCTAAGATCCTCGTCGTGACCTTTACCTGTAACCATTGCCCCACGGCACAGTATTACGAGGACCGTATTAAGAAAATCGTTATCGACTACAAGAGCAAGGGCGTGGCGCTGGTTGCCATCATGCCCAACGATCCCAACTCTGTCCGCCTCGACGAGTTAGGCTGGACCGATTTAAGCGATTCTTTTGCGGAGATGAAACTCCGGGCCAAAGAACGTCAGTTCAACTTTCCCTATCTCTATGACGGCAAAACAGAGGAAGTTTCACGAGCCTACGGTCCGGTATCCACGCCGCACGTATTCGTCTTCGATGCAGACCGGAAGCTGCGTTACGTAGGAGCCATCGACAATTCGGAACGCATTCAACA
>PLNZ01000109.1 GCA_003142915.1 Ignavibacteriales bacterium
AGCTATAATTTGAATTGCAAGTAAAGCTGCATTCTTAGCGCCATCAATAGCTACTGTTGCAACTGGTATACCGCCCGGCATTTGCACTATTGATAATAGTGAATCGATCCCGTTTAAGGATTTCGTAAAAATAGGCACGCCTATAACGGGCAGAATTGTACCTGCAGCGGTTACTCCGGGTAAATGTGCTGCACCGCCTGCGGCGGCTATAATTACTTTTAGACCTCTTGTTAAAGCGGTTTTTGCATACTCGGCATGTTTATCGGGAGTACGGTGGGCAGAAAGTATTTTCACTTCATAAGGAATCTCAAATTCTTTGCATGTATCTATTGCTTTTTGCATTATACCCAGATCGGAATCGCTTCCCATAATTATTCCGATTAAAGGAGTCTTGTCCATTTTTATTTACCTTAAATTATTTTTAATATTTCTTAATTGTTTTCTTTATAATCTTGCACATCTTATACCCGCCCCCGAACCCTCCCGATCGAATCGGGACAGGCTTCCCAAGGGGGGAATTATTAATTGTATTAAAATTTTCTCCAGTCCACTGCAAATATATTATCTCCATTCGATCTTAACAAAATAGCGCCGGATTTATCTGTCCTTGAAATGCTCGATCCAGCTTGGTTCAACCTTTGTAATACAATCTCTGCCGGATGACCGAATTTATTTTTTATACCGTCACTTATCAAACTTATTTTAGGTTGTACCGCAGAAATAAATTCTTCCGATGAGCCATTCTTGCTACCATGATGAGCTACTTTAAGAACATCCGACTTTAGAAAACTTCCATAATCATACAAATAATGAAACTCAGCTTGATGTTCAAGATCCCCTGTAAACAAGAAACTGTTTTTACAATAAACTATTTTCAGAAGTCCGCTTCCGTTATTGGTGGTCAGTTTTACAGGTTGGTTAAAATCATTCAGAATGTAAATTCTAACAGCAGGTAATTTAATTATTTCTTTTTTATAATAAGTAACCGGAATTCCCTTTGCTCTAAGAAAATTTTCAAATTTAACATCTTTTGAAAAAGATGTATCTAAATAAGGTTTATATATCCGGCTAATTTTATTTTCATTAATTAATGAAATAAATCCTCCGTAATGATCCAAATCTATATGGGAAACAAAGCCGTAATTAATTTTATCAATACCCAGATAATTCAATAAAGGCAAAATTACTCTTTCGCCATTATCAAAGTTTAATCCTGCAGAACCCGCATCAACTAAAGCCGTTTCTCCATCCGGAAATTTTATTAATATTGCATCGCCCTGTCCTACGTCTATCATCAGAACATGCAGATAGTTATCCGGTAGTAAATTTTTATCATCCAAAGAACAGAAAACTATAATATTTGCAAACACCAATACAACTGCAATTACTATTGCAATTTTTGATTTAAAGCTGATAAATATGTATAAAAAAGCTGCAAGGAATACATAAAATATTATCCCATCCGGTAAAGAAAAATTTCTAATCCATAAAAACGAATATTCGGAGCTGCCGGCAGTTTTTATTATATAAAACATTAATGAATTTAAGAGATCATTACCCGAAGCATAATAAGAAGCCAGAACCGGGATAAATAAGTTTAATATCAATGTAAAAATTCCAATGCCTATAATAATCCCGGCAAGAGGTATAACTAATAAATTAGCAAATAAAGAAACCAGCGATAATTTACCGAAATAAAATAAAGTAAACGGGAGAGATCCTATCTGTGCACATAATGATAAACCAATGAATAATAAAAGATATTTTAGCCATTTAGTCTTAATACTAAAATCATTTATTGTTCTCTGAAAAACCGGGTAAAAAACGAGAATGGAAAGTACGGCAGAGTATGAAATCTGAAAACCGGGATCAAATAATTGAGCAGGATCAAAAAATAATATTATAAAAGCAGAAACTGCCAATGAGTTAAATCCATTCGTAGAACGATTAGTTAAAATACCAATAATAAATAATATTGACATAATCACAGCCCTGACAGTTGGCGCCCGTAAATCCGTAAGGACTAAGAAAACAATTATGCCGAGTATCATCAATATTGATCTTAGATAGACATTAAATCTACCAAGAGCTATCATTATAATTAAGACAATGAATCCAACACTTAATCCGGATACAGCCAAAATATGTACAACACCTGAATTAATAAATTCGACAATCGCATTATAATCTATGCTGCTCCTGTCGGCTAATAATTGTCCCCTTAAAAAGCCGGCCGTCTGCGGCAGATACAATTTTGATATTTCATTATCTATCGCTTTTCTTACTTTAAAAATGGAACACCGTATTTTTTCATAATGCGGATTCAATATATTTAGATCTTTTACATTGTATGCAAACAAAATTCCGCTGATTCCCCGCTCCGCCAGATATTGGTTATAATCAAACTCACCGGGATTCCTCTTATTATTTCCTTTCATAAACAGCCCATTTACCATAATATAATTCCCCGGCAAGATCGTATTATATAACGAATCAAGATTTTTCTTGTACTCATCACGTATTCTGCATATTAATGTGATTTTTTTATAATATTTTGTATTTGGAGACATAACGGAATCAGCAGCTAAGTAGAAAACTATTTCAGACTCTCTGTGCAGATCGACATTTGAAACAGTGCCATAAGCCTGAAAATCTTTTTGTTTTTCAACGTCCGGTGGAAGGAAATTGTAATTTGGTCTTTGAAATTCAGCAGTGAATACTCCAGCCAATATTACATATAGATAAACCGGGAGAGATACATATAAGCGGTAATCTTTATTAATGCTAAAAAGAATAGCTAAGATAAACGACAATAGCGTGATAACGAAGTAAACAAAATAATTATGAACAGTAACCGGGATAATTTTACCGGCTAAAATTCCGGCTATAAAAAATAATGTGAATTTTATTGCCGGGTAATTCTTCATTGAAAAATTCTCATAATAGCCGGTTTAATATGCGTTAAATCTTTAATATCATTAAATAAATTTTCCGCATATTTACCGGAAGCAATTGTTAAAGCCGGATTTAATGTATGAGTTTTGACAGAAATATCTTCCACATTCCCGTGATCGGAACACACAATTAAAGTTATATCTTCTTGTAATTCACATATTATTGTAAAAAGGAATTCATCAAGTATGCTGAGTAAATTTTGAGCATCACCATCATATCTGCCGTGCCCAAGATAATCGGTCATGAAATACTCATATAGGGTAAAGGTATTTTCCTCTGCAATTCTTAGTAGCCTTCTTGCGGCAATTTTAGGTTTTAAACTGCTTAGTTTATAACCGAGTTTTTTATTCCACCTTTCATTGGTAATTTCTGCTGTTAATGCTCTTCCAAGTCTTACATCCCTCGACGTATTGAATTTTAGTCCGCTTAATTTACTGCTTAAAGACGAAACGCTTAATCTTGATCTGCCGGATTTTAAATAATCAAAAAATAATTTGGGATATGCGTTAGCAAAAAATGCTTTTTCACCAAGAGTTATGAAAGCCTTAAAAATATTTTTTTCTTCTATAACCGGGATAAGAGTTGAGTAAGGAAATGGCCCAAAATGCTTTCCCACATATTGGGGTGCATTCATCCCGCAAAATATTGATGTTTGTCCCGTACCGCTTTGAGGAAGTCCTTCTACGCCAAGTCTTGCATCTGAGGGAAATAAAAAAGAATTGTCCTTTTTTAATACAGGATTCTTTATTGTTGGTATTTCCCCGAATAATTCAGTAAAAGTTTTAAACCCAAACTTAAAGAAAGGATTTGACTGGTAGTCTTCTAAGCCTATTCCTACGCCATCCAAAAATATCATTAAGACAGAATGCATTAAATATCCTATGAACGTATTTTATAAATGGCTTAATTAAGAAACACCAAACCTAATTTTGATTTTCCATTACTGGGCAAACTGCCCAACCTACATTTTGAACAATAACTTTATGGAATTTACCTAATTCTGCTTAGATTCAACAATTATAGTAACAGGTCCGTCATTAATTATTTTTACACTCATCATCGCCCCGAATATACCTGTCTTTACCTTTGATTCTCCAAGATTTTCTTTGACTCGTGCAACAAACTTTTCATAAAGCGGAATTGCATCTTCCGGCTTGGCGGCTTCTATAAAACTGGGACGGTTACCTTTCCCCGGATCTCCGTACAATGTAAATTGTGAAATAATTAATGCCTCGCCGTCAATATCTTTAATTGATAAATTCATTTTTCCATAATCATCTTCAAATATTCTTAAGCCGCAGCACTTATCTGCAACAAAGGTTATGTCTCCTGCTTTATCGCCAACTTTTATTCCAAGAAGTATTACCATACCCTTTCCGATAGATGCAGAGTAATTTTCTGATTTTATATCAACCCCGCCCTCAGAAACTCTTTGTACAACCGCCTTCAATTCAATTCTCCGTAAACAACGCGTTCAATATTAAGGTAGTCTTTATAAATATTTATATTAATGAAATTTTCGAGCTTTAGTATTTCTTCAACCTGCTGGTATTGCCCCTGGCTCACTTCAAAATAAATCTTCCCATGATTTTTTAATAGCTTACTTGCCTTTTGAGAAATTGTTTTAAAAAAGCTAAAGCCGTCGGAATCATCTGTAAGTGCAATTCTCGGTTCGTACATACGGAGCTCCGGCTGTAATTTAGAATATTCTTCGTTGGAAATATAAGGGGGATTAGACACAACGATATCAATATCATTTACAAAATTTATTCCGTCTATATTAATATCTTGCCGGATAAAATTGATATTTTCTTCAACACCATTAACAATTGCATTTCCTTTTGCAACTTTCAGTGCATCAGCGCTGGAATCTAAAGCAAAGACTTGTGCCTGATTTAGGTATTTAGCAAGGCAGATTGCAATAATTCCGCTTCCCGTACCAATGTCTAAAATTTTTAAATTACCCCGGTCGTTATTCGCCGTAATAATCGATTCAACCAATATCTCTGTTTCCTGTCTCGGGATCAGCACGGAACTGTTAACAACAAATTCCAATCCATAAAATTCCACAGAGCCGACAATGTACTGAAGCGGTTCATTTTTACTTCTGCGTTTTATGAAAGCTCTATATAAGGTCAATTCACTTTCAACAAGCGGTCTGTCAAATGATAAATATAAATCCAGCCGTTTGCAGTTTAAGACTTTTGCAAGTAATAGTTCAGCATTTATTCTTGGTGAGTCTATTCCCTTATTTTTCAGATAGTCGTTAGATAAATTTATTATCTCTAAAACTGTCGGCATATTAATCTATCTATATAATGTTTCTCGTTCTTGTAATAGAATTTTCATTAAAGAATTTTTCAAGCCTATCCGTAACTTCTTTTTCCGTTTCACAAAGCAAACATTCATCAGCAAGATTTTTAGCTTTCTGGTACGAAATACTCCTGACAATACGTTTTGCATAAGGTATGGTAGTAGGAGAAATACTAAGAATTTGCAGACCTAAACCAATTAAAAGTGGAATTGCAAGCGTATCCGCCGCCATTTCACCGCAAAGACTTGCAGACCTGTTTGCTCTTGCTGCCTCTTTCAAAATATGACTAAGTGTTCTGATAACCGCAGGATGAAATTCCTGGTAGAGGTTGGAAACCAAATCATTACCCCGGTCAACGGCCATTAAATACTGAATAAGATCATTTGTACCAATGCTTATAAAATCGACTTCGCTTGCAAGCTCGTATGTAAGTACTGCGGCAGAAGGCACCTCGATCATAATTCCCAACTTCATATGTTTGTCAAAAGGAATTTTTGCGTTTTTCAGTTCTTCTTTGCATGCGGAAATAATAGACAGCGACTGACGAATTTCAGTAATGGAACTGATCATAGGAAGCATAAATTGAATATTCTTGGTTTTGCTTGCCTGAAGAACCGCTCTAATCTGAGTCTTAAATAATTTTTCATTTTCCAAAAGCAGTCTTATACCTCTTAAACCAAGGAACGGGTTTGGTTCGGTAAAACTTAAAAATTTAAATTTATCACCCCCGATATCAAAAGCACGAATAATAATAGGGTCTGGATAAATTCTTGTCGCTAATTTTTCATACATCTTCGTCTGCTCGCTTTCATTCGGAAATTCACCGAGTTCTTCAAGAATCTGTTCGGTTCGGTAGAGACCAATACCTTTAGCGCCGTTCGTAATTACTAACTCAATTTCTCCGGAAACATCCACATTTGCGCGCAGAATAATTTCTTTGCCGTCGGTTGTTTGTGCCGGCTGGTCCTTTAATTCTTTAAGACCCTGCTGAAGTTCAGCTAATCTTTCCGCTTTTGCATGGAAGAAGTCGATCTGGGCTTGCGTGGGTTTGACTATAACATATCCATGAAACCCGTCAACAATAATAAGGTCATCTTCTTTTATCTGCTTTGTAGCATTATGTGTCCCGACTACAGCAGGAATATCCAGCGAGCGGGAAATTATAGCTGCATGCGATGTTAATCCGCCATGATCGGTAACAAAACCTTTAACGTTGCTTCTTGAAAGAAGAATGGTATCCGCCGGGGTTAGGGAATCGCTTACTACAATAACATCATGAGTTATTTTGGACTGCCATCTTTTCTTTTGCAAGTTTCTGATTATACGGTTTTTAATATCTTCAATATCATTAGCTCTTTCATTCATATATTGTTCATGGGAGATAATCATCAGGTGCTGATACTTTGAGATCTCATCATTAACAATATATTCAGGCTGCTTTTTCTCTTTACATATTCTATCCTTAATGCTCCCGATTAAAATCGGGTCTTCCAGGATCATCAATTGCGCTTCAAATATTGCCGCACGGTTTGCTTCCATTTTCTCTTTTGCTATCGAGAATATTTTATCCAGTTCCTTTTTTGATTTTTGCAGAGCTTCTTCAAAATTAAGGATAGCTTCACCGGTATCGGCTATTGCACTGTCATTTATGTCAAGTTTCTCTTTAGTAAATAAATAGACGTTCCCGATAACTATTCCGGGAGCGGCAGCAATCCCGGAGATTTTATTATTTGCTTCTTTAAATATTTGTTTAAAATTCTTCACAGTTCATCAAATCCTCTCTTAAAATAATCGGCTATTTCTTCAGCAGCTTTTACCTCATCTTCACCGTCAAATGATAAAATAAGTTCTGAGCCCATTTCTGCAGCCAGAGTCATTACGCCTATAATACTTTTCCCGTTTATATTTAATCCATCCTTAGAAATATAAAAATCACATTTATATTTTGCTGCCAGTTTAACAATTGTAGCGGCAGGCCTGGTGTGCAATCCGGATTTATTAATAATTTTTACTTTTTCTTCTATCATTATTTCCTTCTTTTAATTAATGAATCAGCAAGTAAAGTAAAATATTCGCGATATTTTTCGTTCTTTAATTTTTTTATAGACTTTAGAGCTAAATTCGTATAATGTTTAATCTCATTTTCAGCATCTTTAAGAATATTTAATTTTTTATATAAGTTTTTATAACTTTGAATCTCCTTCGGTTTTATGCCTTTATTTTTAATAACCTCTAATAATTTATCCTTATCTGTTCCCTTAGATATTTCCAGCGCTCTAAGAAACAAGAATGTCTTTTTACCCTCAACCAAATCACCCCCTACAAGTTTTCCGAAATCATTTTCATTTCCAATTATATCAAGCAAGTCATCCTGAATTTGAAAAGCAATTCCGATATTTTTTCCAAAATTTGCTAAACTTTTTACTTCTTTTTCTTCTCCCCCACCTATTATTGCTCCGGTTGTACAGCACATCTCCATCATGGCGGCGGTTTTTTTCCGGACCATTATAATATATTCTTCAATGGTCACAGCCTCCCGCAGCTCAAATTCTTTATCCAGACTTTGACCTTCGCATACTTCTATTAAACTTTTAGTAAAAGCGCCCAATATTTTTTTTGCAGTTCCGTTACAATCTTTTAAAAGATATTCATATGCAACTGAAAGCAAACTGTCACCGGCAAGAATTGCCGTAGAAGTATCATATTTTTTATGAATAGCTAATATATTACGCCTTTTATCGGCGTTATCCATTATATCATCATGAACTAAAGTAAAATTATGGAGCAGTTCAACCGCCGCAGCCGCATTGTAAGCATTATTCAGTTTACCGCCGACGGCTTTAACTGCCATCAGCACTAATAACGGGCGAAGTCTTTTACCTCCGCCTTCAATAATATAATATCCCGGTTCATATAATGATTCGGGTTTTCTGTTCTTAAGTGCTTGCGATAATTTTTTATCGATAATTTTCCTTTCTTCATCAAGAAAAATCTTGAATTTATTTTCATATCTCCCCATCAATACAGTTTTTCCTTTCGAATAATTTTGTCATAATTTAATTCGGTAATAGATACCGAACCTGTTAAAAACATTATCTTGCGGACAGTATCAAACCAATCTTTAATTAAATTCACAACCCCTTCAATGCCGGATTTATTCAACTCCTGCAAAATTATTCTTGCTGAAGCAGTAATATCTGCCCCCAATGCAATTGCTTTTGCAATATCAAATCCATCATGTATACCGCCGGAACCAATTAGAGTAAAATCAAATTTATTTTTTAATTTAGAAACCGTCCTTATGCAATAGGATGACGGCAATCCCCAGTCCCAAAATTTATTATTAACATCGCCGTGATTTCTAAGGATTTCAACGCCCGACCAGCTTGTACCTCCTGCCCCGGCAACATCTATTCCTTGTACGCCGGCATTAAGTAGTTTATATGCAGCTTTTTTTGAAATACCCGCGCCGACTTCTTTTACGATTATAGGAATCTCACAGTACTTTACAAGTTTCTCAATTGCTTTTAAAAATCCTTTAAATAAAGGTTCACCATGTTCCTGCATAAGTTCCTGCAGCGGATTAACATACACCGTCATTGCATCAGCTTCTATAAGCTCAGCAATATATTTTATTTTATCGAACGACTTAAGATTAACTATCTGCGAAGCGCCTAAATTACCAACTACCGGTATACCCGGAGCATTTTTCCTGATAATTTTGTACGAGTTATGAAATTCTTCATTTTCAAGTGCCTGCCGCTGACTGCCAACTCCAATAGGAATATTCAACTGTTTTGCGGCTAATGCCAGTTGTGCATTGATATTTTCAGCTTCAGACGTACCACCCGTCATACAGGATATTAGAAACGGATAATTGATTTTCTTTCCGAAAAATTCGGTCCCAAAATCAATTTTCGATATATCTACTTCGGTTATGGCAAAATGTCTGAATTCATAATTTTCAAATCCGTTCGTCTTTTCTCTAAATGAAACTTTATCGGAAAGGCAAAATTCTAAGTGTTCTTTTTTCCGCTTAGATATTAGACTTGAATTATCATGCATATTGGAAAATGTATTATGAAAATTAAAAACCTTTAAAAGATATTAAAATTTGCAACAAAATTCTCTGCCCTGAGTCATTTTGATAGGCTGGATTATAAAAAAAGTGAGCCCGAAATAATAAATACCGGTGATTTTTTGAAATTCTTACTCTCAACTGTATTAAGAAATAAATAATTTATTTTTATTTCACACCTTAAACGCTATATCAGGGTAGGTTATATTTTACAGCCAATGAAACTTCAAATGTCATTCTATTTTAAACAAGACGGGAATAAGTTATCTTTGCTTAATTTCTTCAATTAATTAAAATTTCGTAATAAATGAACCTCAATTCAAAAGATAAATTTCTAATAACTGCTAAAACACATCACGGCTTGGAAGATGTTCTGTCTGAAGAGCTTAAACAATTAGGCGCTGAAAATATTATAAAGCTTACGCGTGCCGTCAGTTTTCAAGGAGATCAATCTTTGCTGTACAAAGCAAATTTATGTTTGCGTACAGCTTTAAGAATATTAGTACCCATACATAAATTCAAAGCAACAAATGAAACTTGGCTGTATAGGGGGGTGCAAAAAGTTGACTGGTCGGAATATTTAACCGGGCGCGATACTTTAGCATTGGACAGCGCAGTTAACTCCCCTATTTTTAAAAATTCTCAGTATGTTTTTCTAAAAGCAAAAGATGCGATAGTAGATCAATTCAGAAATAAGACCGGCATCCGCCCGTCTGTTGATCTTGATAATCCAACTGTCAGAATAAATGTCTTTATTCAAAATGATGAGGTAATATTATCGCTTGATAGTTCGGGAAGTTCGCTCCATAAACGCGGTTATAGGAACGAAGTAAACGAAGCTCCTCTTAATGAAGCTTTAGCTGCCGGTTTAATTCTAATGTCCGGCTGGGATAGACAGAGTAATTTCATCGATCCCATGTGCGGCTCGGGAACAATATTAATTGAAGCAGCAATGATAGCACATAATATCCCTCCTAATATAAACAGAAAGAAATTCGGGCTGATGAGCTGGAAAAATTTTGATAAATCGTTATGGGATAAAATCACTAATGAGGCAATAAACAATAAAAGCAAGTTTAATTTTTCAATAACCGGTTCAGATATTTCGCCTGAAGCAATAAGGATTGCACGTAATAACATAAAATCAGCCGGACTTCCGGACAAAATAAAAGTGGATAGAAAAGATTTTATTAAGCTAATACCTCCGGAAGGTAAAGCAACAATCATTATGAATCCGCCGTACGGAGAGCGTATTCAGCCTGAAGATATTAATTATTTATATAAAAGTATAGGGGACACATTAAAACAAAAATATGCGGGTTCGGAAGCATGGATACTTTCTTCAAACTTAGAAGCTTTAAAAAATGTCGGGCTTCGTCCTTCAAAAAAAATTATCTTCCATGCAGGTCCCTTAGAATTAAGGTTTAATCATTATTCATTATATGCAGGGCTATAGTCTCCAAGCATACTTTAATACTCCTCTGCTATTAACTAATAAAACAGGGCTATCTTTCCCACAATAAGTTAGCATCATCACATATTGTGCTCTATTTATTCAAAAACATTTGATATGTTATAATATATCGATATATTTCAATAAATAAATATGATAACTAAAGAAGACAATATAGTAAAAATAGCTAAAGCACTATCGGATAAAACCCGTGTACGCATCCTTAAAGAGATTGCAAGTAAAGGAAGTATTTCGTGCGGAGATGCGGAAAGAATTGCAGATCTTTCCCAACCTACCGTCTCGCATCATTTAAAGATTCTTGCAGATGCCGGTCTTTTAAATACCGTGAAGAATGGACGTCATATTACTATAACAGTTAATAAAAGCGAATTAAAAGAGTTTTCATCTTTTATTTCCGGCTTTCTCAAGCTAAAGTGACTTTTTTTTAACCTAATTATATCGAATTATTTAAATAAATAAATATTTTAATTATATAATATTCAAAATAAGAATTTTAAATTACTCTATTACAGAAAGGAAACAATAATGAATAGTCTTTTGTTTAGTGAATATAAACTTGGCAGGATAAATTTGAAAAACCGTCTTGTTATGGCTCCCATGACACGCAGCAGGGCAATAAATAATATACCTAATGATCTTATGGCGGAATATTATAAGCAGCGCGCAGGTGCAGGTCTTCTGATAACCGAAGGAACTTCCCCCTCACCTAACGGACTTGGTTATTCAAGGATTCCCGGACTTTTTAATGATGAACAAGTTAGAGGCTGGAAAAAGGTTACTGATGCGGTTCACAACGAAGGCGGACGCATTTTTGTTCAATTAATGCATACAGGCCGTGTCGCTCATCCGCTTAATTTGCCGGCAAATGCTAAAGTTTTAGCCCCTTCTGCAATAGGATTAAAAGGTGAAATATGGACAGACCAGAAACAATTACAGCCCTACCCTCTGCCGCAGGAAATGACAATAGATGATATCCGTAAAACGATAGAAGAATATACTAACAGCGCAAAGCTTGCAATTGCTGCAGGCTTTGACGGAGTTGAACTTCATGGCGCTAACGGCTACCTGATAGAACAATTTATCAATCCTACAGCTAATCAGCGTACTGATCTTTATGGCGGTTCGCCTGAAAACCGTATCCGTTTTGCAGTCGAGGTTGCACAGAAGATTGTCAATGCAATTGGTGCCGACAGAGTTGGTATAAGGGTTTCTCCTTATGGTGCTTCCAATGGCATGCTTGAATATGATGATATAGATAGCACATACGCACTTCTTGCAGAAAAACTTAGTAAGCTTAACTTAGTTTACATGCACATTGTGGATCACAGTTCTATGGGAGCGCCTCTGGTTCCTCCTTCCGTAAAAGCATTAATTCGGGAAAATTTTAATGGGACGGTAATTCTTGCGGGCGGTTATGATTTAGAGAAAGCCGAGCGCGATCTTCAGGATAAAAAAGGAGACCTTATTGCCATGGGCAGGTTCTTTATATCAAATCCTAATCTTGTTGACAAGTTCAAAAAACATGCTGAGCTTACTAAGGCAGACCAGAATACTTTTTATACACCGGGAGAAAAAGGTTATACGGACTACTCATTAAATTAAGTATACATTTAGAAAATAGTTGTAATATATTCATATAAAAAACCTTCAATAATGATTGAAGGTTTTTTTATATTTTTAAAACGTAGTAATTAATTTTCTTAGATGAGCACTAATTATTAAAATAAATAAACAATGGCATGAGAAAAATAAAATGCCTAAAAAACCTTCCCTGGAAGAACGAATAAAATGGCATACCGAACATGCCGGACATTGCACATACAGACCTATCCCCGGAAGTCTGCTGTTAAAAATAGAAGACATTATCTTAAATTAGGCATTCCGCTTATAGACAATTTCATTTCTTGAAGAAGAACTATTTAAAGATTACATTTAGTCTGACAATGGAGTTTTATATGAAATTAAGTAAATCGGAAAAATCAAAAAGATTAACTGGAGATACTAACTTTTTTTTGCAGAATATAAAAGCTCAAGAAAAACTACAGAAATCATTTTTGCTTTTAAATATATTATATATGAGCTATAAAAATATTGATAAGACAAAAGCTAAAGGGATAAAAGAAACTTTTTCCGATATACGAAATGAACTTGGAATAACAGGATAAAATATCCGGAAATATTCTATATGAAATCGTTTTTTGCATTTATAATTTATTCTGCCATATTTTTTCCCCTCTGCGGGAATATTTGCGCACAAGACTATTTTTTCTCCGACCAAATGGGCAAATTTAAAAATGCTTCTTCGTTTACTTATTCTTCTGCGGGATTTATCTACGTAACAGATTCCGGTACTAATGAAGTTTACAAACTCGATACTCTGGGTAATCTGCTAAAATCAGCAGGCGGTTATGGCTGGGATCCCGGTTTATTCGATGTTCCGACGGGTATTTATGCAAATCCCCTTTCGGTTTATGTATGCGATAAAAATAATCACAGGGTACAAAGATTTGATAAAGACTTAAATTATTTCTGGCTGCTAACCACCCGCAATAGTGATACTACGGATGAGCGTTTCGGCTACCCGCTTGGGTGCACTGTATCTCAGCAGGGGGATCTTTACATACTTCATTCCGAAAACAAACGGATAGTAAAGTTTGATCTTTTTGGAAATTTTGCTCTCAACTTCGGCGGTTACGATGCAGGCGCTTTTTCACTAACTGCTCCGCAAAGCATTGCAATCTCAAACAGCAACAACCTTTTTGTAATCGACGGAAAGCAAATTGTAGCTTTTGATCAGTATGGCAGCGGATCTGGATTAATAAAATCTGATGATGAGCTAAAAAGCATTAACATTACTTTTAATATGCTCACGGCAAATTCAGACAGTGCAGTATATTTCTGCAATTTAAACTTTCAGGATCATGTTCTGAGCAAATTAAAATTAGACGGAATAGACAGAACTTCCGAAATAACGGGCAGTTTTATTTTCAACAATAAGTTATACCTATTGACAAAAGAAACAATTTTAGTATTCATAAAATCATAATTGCACTATTCTTAATGAACCGGTTACTGATAAGGTTAATTCTTTTTATTGCCCTTTTTGTATGGTGCGTAGGATTCTCATACAATTCTTTATTCCCTAATTCGGCATATACTATAATAGCATCTCCATTCTTGAAAAAGTTGTACGGAACGGTATGCCACCAGCATATTGAAAAAACATTTTTATTTAACAGGCATTACTTTTATGTTTGTGCCCGCTGTACCGGGATTTATTCTGGCGCATTAGTTGTTTCTTTTATTTCCATATTTTCTTTACCCCGACTGCCCGAAAAAATGACATTGCTTTATTTTTCAGCCATTCCAATGCTTATAGACGTTTTATCAACTACAACAGGGATATATTCTTATTCAAAAATTATTGCTTTACTAACAGGAATATTTTTTGGTTCGACCGCATTTGCTTATATTTTGGCTGCTATAGAAAATAATTTTGCGGACAAATCTTTATAAATGAATCGAAATAAATTATTACCTTCTCTTGTTTGCGGATTCGGCGCAGCAGTGCTTACAACTGTGCCCGGAGTAAAAAATTTTGCATGCTGTCTGATTGTTCCCGTAGCTGCTGTAATCTCAATAAGTCTCGACCATAAAATAAACCGGTCGGAATTTCCAATAAAAGCAAAGCAGGCAATTTTATTCGGAATAATGACAGGTGTGTTTGCAGCTTTGTTTTCCACTTTCTTTGATGCACTTACTACTTACCTGGTTCATTCAAATGATTTTATTGAAGCCCTTCCTCAAACAGAAGATTTCATAAAACAATATAAATTGGATTACCTTTTAAATCAGACAATGACTATATTTAATCAAATGGCAAGCGATATCCGCGCGAATGGGTTTTCGGCTTTTTATTCTTTCGGTATTCTTATGAGCAATCTCTTTGTTGATATCATTTTCGGTATGATAGGCGGTTTAGCAGGTATGTCTTTTTTTAATAAACGTACAACAAAAATTTAAAAAAATAACTTCTACTGCCTTATGATTGTTGCAATAATTTTTTCAGCGCATTTACTTTTTGCATTAATTATTTTTACTAAAAAATGGCAAAGT
>PLNZ01000405.1 GCA_003142915.1 Ignavibacteriales bacterium
TCTCCCGTATCGGCAACAGAATCAACTTTGTCTCTTATTTCAATCAGCATTCGTTCAGCTGTTTTTTTTCCTATTCCCGGTATGGAAACAAGACGAGAAATATTCCCGGTTTTAACAGCTTCTTTAAGATCAGCAATTTGTATTCCTGATAATATTCCCTGTGCTGATTTTGGTCCAATTCCATTAACTCCAATTAAGATTTCAAACATTTCTTNNAATATTTACAAGATAACCTACACCATTAACATCGATTAAAAGTTTCGTAGGTTTTTTGGAAAGGACTTTCCCTTTAAGATAGCCGATCATAATTCATCAGACTCAATTATTAGAGTAAAGTAAAAATATAATTTATTAATCAATTACTCTATCCGGATTTTTAATTAAGTATTCTTTCCAGCTCCTACTTTTCGAAGATTTGGAATTAATTTTAAATGCATGGCAAATTGCAACAGCAAGTGCATCGCTTTCATCAAATTTCATTTTAGCTTTTTCAATTGCAAGTAGTTTTTTAATCATGTATTGAACTTGTTCTTTAGTAGAAGCTCCGTTACCTACTACCGCTTTTTTAATTTCTCGGGGAGAATATTCTTTAATCGGAAGTTCATTATGAATTGCTGCAAGCATTGATACTCCACGCGCATATCCGATCTTTAATGTTGATTGAATATTTTTACCGTAGAAAGCTGTTTCAAGAGCGAATTCATCCGGTTTATACTGTTTAATAGATTTAGTAAGATCGTTATAAATTTTTTCAAGGCGGGGAGCAATCTCTTTGACGGCAGGCATTTTAATAACTCCGGCAGCAATGTATTTTAGTTCTGTCTTATCATAATCGACGATTCCGAATCCTGTGAATATGGTTCCCGGATCAACGCCAATAATTCTCATTATCCCTTCTGTAATGCCGATTTAATTTTGATAAATAAGTTGATAATAATTAAAGAGTAAGAACAAGATTTCGAGTACGATTATGATTACGACTTNNAGGCGTTGGTATAAACATTCTGAACATCGTCGCATTCTTCAAAAGTTTCTATTAACTTCAATACTTTTTCGCAATCTTCTCCTTTAACCGGGACTTGATTTTTAGCTATCCATTGAAGCGAAGCATTTTCAGAAATAAATTTTTTATCTATCAAATATTTTCTTGTCGATTCAAAAGTTTCAAGAGCAGTAGTAATTTCAAAAAAATNNTCCATCATATCATCTTCGCTTTTACCTTCACGTTTTATGGTAATTACTCCTTTGCGTTCAAACATCCAGGCAACCGATCCGGTTTCACCCATATTTCCGCCAATTCTACTGAAAACATGACGTATTTCAGCGACAGTTCTATTTTTATTGTCGGTTGCTACTTCAACTAATATTGCAACTCCGCTGGGACCATATCCTTCATAAGTTAACTCGGATATAGTTGTACCGTCAGCTTCCCCGGTAGCTTTTTTAATAGCTCTTTCAATATTATCAGCAGGCATATTAGCGGCTTTTGCGTTATCGATTCCCAAACGCAATCTCGGANNACTACTTCTCCTTAATCGATTTCAATTTTGAATCCCTTTTATATGAATATCCTTTAACCTGATTTGAGGAAAAGTTTTTCCATCTTTAACAACGGTTTCTATTGTGTATACAATATCAACCAAATTCTTTTCTTTATCAATCTTTGTTGCAAAAAATCCAAGATTAAATCCGATTGCATCAAAAATTTTATCATTTCCATTCTGCTTAAGACTTGTAACTAGATGATTTGTCCCGACAATTTTTGGAGTGTAAACCAAACTGACATTTTCACTCACGAATACAGGGCGCATATTCCCCGGTCCGAAAGGTGCAAACTGCTCAAGTACACGGATAAATTTAGAAGATATTTCAGAAAATGTTATTTTTGTATCAATATCCATATCCTGAAGAATTTGTTCTTCATTCATATTGTTTTTTAGAGCAGCATTAAATCTTTTTCTAAAGACATCAAGATTCGAAAGTTCAATTGCCAATCCGGCGGCTGCTTCATGACCTCCGAATTGCAGTAATAAATCATCACAATTTTGAAGAGCTTCATAAATATTATATCCGGGTATACTTCTCGCAGAACCTTTCGCAACGCCGTCAATTGTAGTCAGCATAATCGCCGGTTTATGAAATTTTTCAACGAGTCTTGAAGCTACAATTCCTATAACTCCCGGATGCCAATCATGATAGTGAAGAACAATTCCACGATCATTTTCAACATCAACGGTTTCTTCAACAAGTTGAATTGCATGAAAATATGTTACTTCATCAATTTTCCTGCGTTCACAGTTTTCATCTTCAAGTATCTGCGCGAGTCGGGTAGCTTCCAAAGGATTATCTGTAGTAAAAAGCTCAACTGCGCGTTGGGCATCCCCAAGTCTGCCTACTGCATTAACACGTGGAGCGATAGTAAAAACAACTTGACCAGCAGTAAGATTACCCGGTTCCAATCTTGCATTTTTGATCAAGGCGGCAATTCCCGGTCTTGGATTCGAATTTATAAGATCAAGTCCTTCTTTTACAAGAATTCTATTTTCGCCGGTCAATGAAACGATATCTGCGGCGCCGGCGAGAGCAACAAGATCTAGGTATTTAAAAGCAAGTTCTTTTTTCCCAATCCTGGTCCCGATAGCAATTGCTAATTTTAATGCAACTCCCGCACCGGAAAGATGTTTAAAAGGATAATTACAACCCGGTTTAATAGGATCAAGTATAGCACAGGCATTTGGTAGTTTTTCTTTTGCCTGATGATGATCGCAGACAATAGTATCTATTCCGAGAGTATTGGCATGGTCAACCTCATCAACTGCGGTTATTCCGCAGTCGACAGAGATAATTAATTTTACACCATGTTCCTTAATTATATCAATACTTTGAACTGAAATGCCGTAACCTTCGGTAAGACGGTTTGGTATATATGTTTCAACACGAGCTCCAAGTTCTTTCAAGAACAAATACATTAATGCGGCAGAACAAGTGCCGTCAACATCATAATCGCCATAAACACAAATCTTCTCATTATTAGTCAAAGCAAGTATTACACGTTGAGTGGCTTCATGCATACCATTCATTAAAAACGGATCGTGTAAAGATTCGAGAGAAGGACGAAAATAAAGTTTCGCTTCAAAGAAGTTAGTTATTCCATGTTGAATTAATAAACCGGCAAGGATATCTGATACATTCAGACTATCCGCCAGAGCAAGTATGGCTTTGCTATCCGGTGGTTCTTTTATCTTCCAACGTTTTTGTGACATTATGCCCCATTACGCGGAAGAACGTTATTGATTCGTGTCTGTAAGCCGAATTCTGTAATCCCGACAAATAAAATTTATCAGGACGGCAGTTATTTGTCTCGTCACGACATTGCTGGCGTGATCTAGCGGTCTACCCGAAGGCACTCAAGGCGAACAACCTTGCATTGGGGTATTAACCCTACAAAAACCTTCTGCTTGACCTTGCACCAAGTGGGGTTTGCCCTGATCCATAAAATATGAATTCTCATTTAAAAAAGAGACCCTTTGCATTACTGCAAAAGCGGTAGGCCCTTACCCTGCCTTTTCACCCTTACCCCAATTTACATCGGGGTGGTATTTTTTCTGTGGCACTTTCNNTCTGTGGAGTTCGGACTTTCCTCTATTCAAGGAGATACTCCTTAAATAGCAACTGCCCAACACGAATCATCAACTGTCCTTCTACTTCATTTATTTAACAAATTACTTTTTTTCAACTGTAATAAATATAATAAAAAAGGTGTGAAGTTGTATGAGCCATTTTACCGGCAAGAATCTTAATTTTCAAATATTTAATGAAATAAGACTAAAAAAGATTAGTTGCTCATTAAATCAGTAATAAATCGCATGTTTTTGGAGGAGGAATTAGAAAATACAATTTTAATTATTGCGGTCAATGGAACAGAAAGAAAC
>PLNZ01000075.1:0-934 GCA_003142915.1 Ignavibacteriales bacterium
GTTGTATGCTTAAGCCTGGCAAATACCGATTGGTATAATGAACAGTTAAAGGATACATCCCCTTACGGAGCATTGAAAGTTAAATTCTCAATGACCGACGATATGATTTCGCAGCTTACACCGGTTGAATGGAAAACTCAAATGATTGCAATACCGGTATCACAGGACGTCATTAAAAAGTTCAATGTCACGGATACTTCTGTTATCAAAACCGNNACAGCTTATGTGGAGAATGAAACCTACGGTTGAGATGGGCGGCGTTCAAGGATTAAGAGTTCAGGACATCGTTGTTAAAGATATTGTTCAAAATAATACATGGGACAGACCTATTTATTTTGCTTCAACATGTTCACCGGATTGCTATATCGGTTTGGATGATTACTTAGAAACTGAAGGATTGGCTTCCCGTTTAGTTCCTCAAAGAAGAACAACCGCAATTTATGTAAATGCCGAAATTACTAAGGAAGATCTTTTATCCGAAAATACTTCTTATTCGAAAACATTTAAACCCGGGTTTAAATTCAGAGGATTGAACAATAAAGATGTCTTCTTTGATGAAACAGAAAGCAGATTAATTCAAAATTACAGAAATGCTTATCTTGAACTTGCATATTATTATNNCTAGCTTCGCCGGATAATCCATACAGCATGCTCGAAAGAACTTATATTAGTCTAAAAGAGTATGATAAGGCTATTGAAATTCTTCAAAGGCTGCAGAACGCTTTGCCAAATGCAGGCGGTGTGCAGGAAGAAATAAACAGGCTTAAACAAATAGAAAACGATACTACAAAGAAATAAAATTTTTTATGCAGGTTGATTCTGAAAGCTTTCGGAATCGACCTGCAATTTAAAAGCTATAGGTAAAACCAAGCCAGGGAATAAAAGGAAAGCCAATATTATCAGACCACTGGTTATAATAGAATAAGCCAATATC
>PLNZ01000075.1:977-3435 GCA_003142915.1 Ignavibacteriales bacterium
GGCAAATCCATGGATGAATAATTTGCAAATGTCGCACCTGCTGCAAGGCATAAATTATTTTCTCCAAAAGTTTTATTTAAAAAAGTAATTTTTATATTTCCGTAGAGCAACTGACTTTGGGATCCCGGGAATATGCTAACGCCGGCGCCGGCAGACATAAAGTCAGTAATACCTACGGTTAAAGAAGGAAAAAAAATCATATAATCAGTAAAATTGACTTTTCCTGCTTCAATGGGCTGTGCAGTAGGGGCTAAAAAAAGATGCGACTGATTGGGATCCTTTCTATAATATATTCCATTTATTACTTCTCCTTTCAATTCCCTGGAAATGTCTATTAAAGATAAGGGGATTGTCATTTCAACACCGGAAAGGGTCTTAAAAACAAGGGATGAATCATTTACTGATATTATTCTTCCGTTTAGCTGTGTACCATCATAAAGATTAAGGCTTATATCCTGGTTTAGTGCAATTTTTTTAAACTCATTCGAGATAGACCGGCTACTTTCAATCGCTTTTTTAGGAACTTTGATCAGTTTTCCATCATTAAGCTGAATCTGCACAAACAGGGAATCTTGTTTAACAATTTTGCCAAATAATTCCGTTCCGCCTTTTAGTATTATTTTTTGCGGGTATTTTAGCGCAGTACTATCCTGAGCGTATAAACAAATAGATAAAACAGTAAAAAAAATAATAGATATTATAAAAGAAAAAAAATTGAGATGGTTCATGTTCCTTCCCTTTCAAAGAATTCCTTTTAATATAATAATAATTTGACAAAATAAAATTTTTATATAAAAGAAGTAGAAGAGAAATGTATTCAACAAATAAGCATCATTAGAGATTAGTCACGGATATATTATTTCATTGCTCGATTGATTACAATACTTTGTAATACTAAGCCAATATAAAGAATATGTTAATGAAATGTTAATTCTTAGGGCAGAGTCCTACAATAAGAATTGTTAAACTTTAGCCCGGAAGTTTAGACTAAAACAAGTCCTGAAAGTTATTTGAAGCTTAGTGCCTTCATATAAAGCCCATTAAAACAGAGTTATTAGAAGTTTAACAAATAAGATAAAGAATCATGTTATTTCATATTTATGTCCTTTTTAGCCCAAACATTAGTTCTAATGTATTTTATTAGGTGGAATTACTTAACATTTAACAATTTCTTCACAATAAATTCATTTTTTCTTAACATTCCAAATGTAATTTTGGGCACAACAATCTAAGTGAGTTTATGCGAATTGCACATTTATCCGATCTGCATTTTACAACATTTTTCAGTAATAACAATCTTTATCAAATTGAACAGGCGCTTAGATATGCAATTGAAAAGCAGGTAGATCATATTGCAATCACGGGAGATTTAACCGATAACGCTGTTCCAAAAGATTTTGTCATTCTGCGTAAACTCTTTGAAAAATTAAACTTATTGGACTGTAACAAACTCTCTCTTGTTATAGGGAACCACGATATCTTCGGCGGCGTACAAACTGCCGAAGATATATTTAACTTCCCGGATAAATGCAGCAAGGTAAATTACCGAGAAACGATAAATAGCTTTTACGGGTTCTTTCCTGAACTTTTCAACGGCAGTATTAATTATAATCCTTTAGATGTATTTCCGTTTGTAAAAAAAATAAATAATTTTTTATTCATCGGATTGAACTCAATTGCTGAGTATTCCAAGGTGAGCAACCCATTTGCATCTAACGGAATAATTGAGCTTTCACAGCTTAATATTATATCGGAAATATTGGAACAATATCAAGACGAGAAATACAGAAAAATTGTATTAGTTCATCATCATTTTAACAAAATGAATATTCCTCAAAACTCACCTGGAAGTTTTTGGCAGAAAATTGAAAAACAGACAATGAAATTGCGAAAAAAGAAAAGATTGTTGAAAATCTTTAAACATTTTGGAGTAGAGCTTGTATTACATGGTCATTATCATGTATCAAAAGATTATGTGCGTAAAGGAATTATTTTTTCAAATGCAGGAGCAAGCCTAAAAGGACCGGAAAAAGGAAAAATGAATATAAATATTATCGATATTGGCAAAAGAGATATAGATATTGAAATTGTCAATATTACAGTCGATAAATGGGTAACAGATCAAAAAGATTTATTTTATAAAGATTTAATGTCAAAAACCAGATTATTCCCCATGTCCAGGTTCACATTATTCCCCACCTTAAAAACAAATATACCGATTTTATTTTTTCATAGTAAATACCTCCTAAGCGTTTTGATTTTTAATGGTTTTTTTCTTTCTATAGGACTCTCCCTTGATAGTAATTTGATGAGCATTATGTGCTATTCTATCCATGATGGCGTTTGCCATTACCGGATCCGGGAAAATACCTACCCAATCTTCTATTACCCTGTTTGAAGTAAAGATAATTGACCCTCCGGCGTATCTTTCGTCAACAACGGTATATAAATATTCAGC
>PLNZ01000041.1 GCA_003142915.1 Ignavibacteriales bacterium
GATTTAGTTATAGTGACAGGTACTCATAGGGGCAAGCGCGACCTATCACAATAACTATTTATGAGCAATAATTTCTTTTAATAACGGGTCTATTATCCCTAAATGCACCTAACAAAATAAGTTTAATTAACAAGTATTTCAAATACGAACAAAACTTAAATATGAATTATTTATTTCACAACGACGGCAATACCCACTCCAACCAGCAGCGCGCCGGAGGTCCTGTTCATGCGCCTGATAAATTGTTGGTTACTGATCAATTTTCTTACATAACCGGTTAAATAAGCGTAGCTTAGAAGTACCCCCCCTATAACAACAAATATTTCCGTAGAAGCAATAAAAAAATCATTAAGCTTGAAAGAAGTTACATTCATAAAAGTCGGAAGAAAAGAAACATAGAATAAAATTGTTTTAGGATTGCTTAATGTTAGTCCAAAGCCGGAAAGCGTATTTTTAAAAGTTAATCTTTCATTCTGCTGAACTTCTATCTTAATATTTCCGGGAGGATTTATTAAAAGCTTTGCCCCGAGAAACACCAGATAACCGCCGCTCAATATTTTAATTATAATAAAAAATTTACCCATAGCAGCCGCTACAAAGCCTAAACCTAAAATAGCAAGCGACAGAAANNGGACCCGGAGTAACGGCAAGAACAAATAATGCTATTGCAAGGGATATAATTGATGCAGAATTCATAAGTACTTTTAAAGTTATTATAAATTGCAAGATATTATATGCAAATAACTAATTCAAGTCATGGGTTATTATTCGCGGGTTGTGTGCCTTTGCAAGGAACGACCTTCATCAGAAATGCGGAAAACGCAGATGAATTATTTAGGCTTAGAGCGCGAATTATATCCCTAAATTTATTTCTTTTCATTTCGATAATTAATTGTGATTATCAAGAAAGAATTATGCCTGTAGATTGTATAAAATTCACCCCTAAAGTTCAACAGAAGAAATAATACCCGTCTTAAAAATATTTTTATAATTATATAATAATGACAAAAAAAAAGCGCACCTTTTATAGTGCGCTTTTTTATTTATTAATCTTTTGATATGTCTTGCTTATCGGCAACTCGGTTCCGAACCTGTTTACCGTTAGGTAGAAGATTTCGGAACCGCGCCTTCAATTTGAATTATTTCATGTACATCATCTTCTTGACAAGATTAACATTTTCACCTATTAACTGGTAGATGTAAACACCCGAACTTAGCCGGCTTGCATTAAAGCTTTCAGTATAACTGCCTGCGCTGAAATTCCTGCTAGCTAATACAGCTACTTGCTGACCGAGTATGTTATAAACTTTCAGCATATAATTGCCCGCCTTTGATATTGAGAATTGTATTTGTGTGGACGGGTTAAATGGGTTAGGATAATTCTGCATTAACTCCATTTTTGAAGGAACCGTTGAGCCGGTAGATTGAACACCGGTAATACCGGATAAATT
The DNA here is from genome assembly GCA_003142915.1 of Ignavibacteriales bacterium. Taxonomy (GTDB): domain Bacteria; phylum Bacteroidota; class Ignavibacteria; order Ignavibacteriales; family Ignavibacteriaceae; genus FEN-1297. The sequence continues at coordinate 1,452 of PLNZ01000041.1, forward strand.
CTGCAGCGATCTAACCTGCGCCATTGTGTTAGGAACCACGCTCTTCAAAGGCTGATTTACTTTAAAAAGCGTTGCAAAGTTTGTAATAGTTGTATCCAGTGTTACAGTACCCGTGAATTGGACATTATTAAACTGACCGGCACCATTAATATTTAAGCAAATTGCCTGCCCGCTTATAAGCCCTGTAGGGAAGTTTAAAGTTGCCAGTGGAGCAAGAACACTACCAAGTACATTTATTCCATAAATTTGCAGCAATGTAGCTTGATAAAAGTTCAAGAGAACATTTGAGCTTGTCGCACCGTGAACACTAAAGCCGCCCTTCCAGCTAACGGTATCGCCTGAAATATTTATAAGGACTACTGAACCTGCCGGAACATTTACCGTCAGAGTATTACAGTTGGAAAGGTCGTTTCCATTAATATTAAACCTGTTTATTTGTGTACTTGTTCCTGTTAATGTAATCATTCCCCACTGCATTGTATCTGTTCCAGTCGAAGTAAGGACAGACATCTGGGATGACAGGTTATCCAAATAAAGCGCTGCTGCGGAAAAGTTTATGACTGAATCCTGCCTAATTATTCCGTTAGCCAATCCACACTGGCTTGTATCAATGAAAGAACCAAAATCAACATTGCCGTTTACCCAACCGCTTGTGAAAGTAAGTTTTCTTCCAACAATTAAAACATCGCCTGTCGGGCTTACTAATTTATCGCCTACGCTGTAATTGGATAATGTAGCATTATTACCGACAGCCATTTTACCCTGAGTATCAGCCGACGGCTGGTTAATATTATTAAGGACAAATACGTTATAACCTTTGGCTGGTCCAAGATCAAAGACACTTGAACTTTGCGATAAGGCTGCCTGAACTGTTAAATTCAATGTTAAGGATTTGTTTACTCCTAACGAATCAATAGACCATATACCTGTAGAAGGATTATAATTACCGTCTGATGAAACATAAGTTAAAACGCTTGGAAGCACATCGGATACCTGTATACCTGTAGCCGGTATTGTACCGTTATTTGTAACTGTAACCTGATATGTTACTTTATCTCCATTACCTACAGTAACTGTAGCGCTTGTTTTTGCTATACTTAAAGAAACATAACCCCACCATTGCACACTAGCGGTAACGGTTTTTGTTGATATTACCGGAGTGGCAATAACCAGTTTTTGCTGAGTGTCCGGATTTGAAACGGCGAAATATTCAGTACCTTCAGGAATAGTAACCGTACCGGTTGCTGTAATAACCGTTGCATTGTCAGGACCGGCAGTAAGTGAGATAGGACCCGCAACTCCGGTTGAATCTGTAGTTACAGAAGTAGTTGATAAAGTTCCCTCATTTACTGAAAGAGTTATATGTACATTTTTTATCGGGGCGCCAATCTCATTATAAGCCTCAACATAAAACTGTACTGCTGATCCGATACCAGGTGACTGGTTCGGAATGTTAATAACAAGAGTTTTAAACGGCTGAATTGTGCCAGCATTTGTATTAGCATCATTTAATATTTGCAGGGCTCTATTTATTACGGTAGTTATGGAACCACCACCTCCATAGGGAGTGCAGCCGGAAATATTAAGAGAGTCTGTTTCAGCCCATATAGCAAGCTGAACAGCAGCGGCTTCATTAGCTGTCGTTAACGACCCCGTATAAGGCAGGCTTTTATAAGGATAATAATTATTCAATATATAAGTAACCTTTGAGTTCGTAGAAGAGTCTATATCCTGGTATTGAGTACCAAAAGTGAGCAGATGTTTTATATCAATGCAATAAAAATCCACTGTTCCAGCGCCTATAGTACCCTTAAGAGTTCCGCAATAAACGCCCTCATTGTAAGGAGGCGCCAAAGTAAGCGTAATACACTGATCTACTGCTGATACTACTGCAATACTTTGCGTTTTTGCAAAAGAGATAATTGCAGTGATAACAAAAAAGGCGAAGAAAAGAAGAACTTTTTTCATATTATTTATCCTAAGTTAATTGTCAATCATTAAAATTTCTACAAATAATTCAACTGATATGCCAATACGAAAAGATGCGAAATTCGAATGTTTTACAAGAATTAAATGCACAGAAATGAGATAAAAAAGCTTATTTATCTCAATATAAGATTTGAATATCCGCGATTGTTTGATAAAAAAATTATTTGAATTGCTTTTAATATTACTCTATTGGAGTGAAATAAACGAAATTGACATTACTAACAAATATTCGCAATAAATGTTGTATTGTTTAGCATCCACATGCCGGAAGGAGCAAATCAGATTCCCCGCATGTAAGCCGGGCAAGTTGCCCGGCCTACAAAACAACTATTTTAAAATAAACCTACGGCGCCTGTACGATCGTCATTTCATAAGGGTGAAGAATATAAGAAACATCTGTAAATTTCATTCCGCCGCCAAACCATCTGGACGTTGAATCCTGCTTTACGGAAAGCAGCTTGTCATGCACTAATTCTTTCCAGCCTTCAGTTGGTGTTTTGCCGGTAAATCTCAATGATACAGGNNATCGAATTAAGAGCCTCAGAAGGGAGCCTCAGCAGATCATTATAATTATCAGGCATATTTAGAACATAGATATTGCCTTTCAGATAAGGTGTTTCAAGTAAAATACCGTAATCAAAATCCTCCTGTATTAATGCAACATCCCTAACGCCCGGCCAAGTAACTGTCCGGATGCGCGGAAATGAAAATGGCCTATCTGATTTAACAGCCTGATCACGGAACCATCCTCCTCTAACGCGGAAAGTAGAACCAGTTACAGAGCCGCCGTAATCAACAAAATCAAACGCTTTGCCGAACTCGGTATTCTGAAGCTTTTGCAGAAGTCCCCAAGTCATAAACACATCATGCCCGTTGCGCAGACGGTCAAGCATTTCATCAGCAAGTTTCGGATCCGGGAGTGAATGTAAAGAAAATATTGCATTCTGACTTTCGGCTGGGAATTGTGCTACGGGAGTAAGCGGTACGCCCGCCATACCGAGGTAACCGAATATATTAAACTCACCAGTAGAGCCATAAGGAAGATAAATGGGGACGCCGCGTGAAGAGCCGTTAAGAAGTCCTGCTGTTTTATCAAACTCAGGGAGCATATCTTTGAAATGAGGATAAACGTCACTTGAGGGATTAGGCGGATAAAGTTGTCCAGCACACCAAAGAATTATTTCCGGCGATTGCGCCAATACAGCCTGGTATACTTGTGCAACATAGTTATTATCGCTTCCCTTCATATCATAATTATCAAGCCAAGCGCCCACCCATTTTGAAGGGTCTACACTTGCAAACCACTTCTGGTAAATATACCCGCTGTAAGTTGGTATATGCTGATCCTGCGTTTCAGGGTCGCGGGTTTCTATACCGACAGCCATATTATCAAATTGAAGAGTTTCATTATACACATCATATCCGTTCTGCCTGTGACATTCATACCAGTCCGGATACTTAATAATCACTTTTGCATTAGGGTTTACTTCTTTAGCGGCATCAATAATATATTTCTTTGACTGCTTAAGAATAAGCTGTGAGCGATAATCCGCCCAGCTTAAATTACCCCTATCCTCAATGCTTTTTTCATCGGTACTTATAGTAAAAAGCCAGTCATCAAGTATAATATTATCGAACACCTGTGCCAGCGACTGCATACGTTTTTTAAGCGCATCCATATCTTCCTGGTTATTGTAAGTTGATGTTCCGCCGTGTGCGGAAACGGCAACCATAGACCCTGAAACTTTTATACCCAATGCAAGAAACTTGTCACGTAATTTTTTCAGCATTGCAACGTCGATAACACCCCGTGAAGTGCCTTCAAGATAAAATCTTACCAGGCTAAAAATTTTATTGGTAAGAAAGTAATTGTTTCGGGGATCGTTGCGTAAATCTCTGCAACTAAGGCCGGGGATATTATCTTAAATATAGGCGAAAGATTTCGTTTAAATGAGCTTACCGCAGTTATAAATAAATCCGATATTGCAAATTTCAGGGATATTATTCTGTGTGACGGCAGGAATGTAGAAATAAGCGGTACAATTACAGGAACTAAAAGCAGTCCTCAAATAATTCTAAGGAATACTATTCAAATAAAAATAATTAATTAGTGAGAAGTTTAAAAAGATTAACTTATTGTTTTATTTTGATCCGGCTTATGGCTTATGTCATACTCTAACTCAGCATCGAGGTTCTGTTTTTCCATTTTTCTTGTTTTTTCCATCAATTCTTCATGATGCGCTTGAAGATAAGCAAACTTCTTTTTACCATAAGACAAACGGGTAATTAATACAAATAGTACGGGGACAATCAGGATGGCTAATGTAGAGTCAGCAATCATACCCCCCAGGACAGTAAATCCAATTGTATTCCGGGCTACTGCTCCCGCTCCTGTTGCAAATGCAAGAGGCAGTACACCGAGGATAAACGCCATTGATGTCATAATTATGGGGCGCAATCTAAGCCTAACTGCTTCCAATGTGGATTTTATAAGTTCTTCCCCACGGTCGACGCGTACTTTAGCAAATTCCACTATAAGTATGGCATTTTTAGCGGAGAGCCCTATCAATGTTATAAGTCCTATCTGGGCATAAACATTGTTTGTAAGCCGCGGAATAAAGAAAAGCATAAGAATAGCGCCAAAGGCGATAATGGGTACTGCAAGCATAACGGAAAAAGGTACAGACCAACTTTCATAGAGCGCCGCCAGAAATAGGAAAACGAAAGAAATTGAAAAAATAAAGATATAAATAGTAGTTGACCCTGCTTTAATTTCTTCATAGCTTAATCCTGAAAACTCATAAGTATATCCACGGGGTAAAACTTTTGCAGCAGTTTCTTTCAGCGCTTCTATTCCCTGATCGGTACTATATCCGGGCGGGGTTGAACCATCAACTTCTGCAGAGCGGAATAAATCGAAATGCGTTACTAACGGAGGTGCTACAATAGCCTTATAACTAATCAGTGTACTTAGGGGCAGCATTTCTCCCGACCGGTTGCGCACGTAATATTTATCCATGTCCGATATTAGCGCACGGAATGTAGTATCTGCCTGTACAACTACGTGATAAACACGGTCATAAAGTGTGAAGTTATTGATGAACAAACTGCCCATATAAGCCTGAATAGTTGTAAACACATCGGCTATATTAACTCCCAGCTTCTCACATTTTTCCCGGTCAACTGTAAGCTCATAACTGGGGGTATGTGCACCATAATAACAGAAAGCAGTACTAATTGCCGGATTTTTGTGTGCCTCGGCTATAAACTTTTTCACTACTTTTTCAAATGCATACACATCATCATTGGTATTTCCCTGCTCTATCTGCATACTGAATCCGGCAGCCAGTCCAATACCATTAACAGGCGGAGGAGGGATGACTACTATATTGGCATCTTTAATACCCGCCATTGCAATCCGTTTTCTAAGCACATTCATAATGCCGGGCACCTGTTGTTCCGGCACTTTACGCTCAGCCCATGTTTTTAACATGCAAAACATACTGCCGCAATTTGAAGTAGCGCCCCCATTAAGTATGTTGAAACCGGATATTGCGGCATAGTGATTGACCCCCGGCGTGGAACCTACAATCTTCATTAATTTAGTCATAACTTCAACAGATTTTGTTGTAGTTGTTCCTTCAGGCATATTATAAGTAACATAAAGACGTCCAATATCTTCACCCGGGATGAATCCTGACGGTTTACTTTTAAACAGAAAAATTGTACCGATGCAGATACACACAAGCAGAATCATAATATATACAGAGCCATGAATGCAGCGTTTCACACCATGAGTATAGTCATCATTAAGTTTTCCGAACCAAATATTGAAATGATAGAAAAATTTACGCGGCCATTTAGAATCCTTATTAATATGAGACGGTTTTAAAAGTAGAGTGCAAAGCGCCGGTGTCAGCGATAAGGCAATGAAAGCAGAAAGCATTACCGATATGGCAATGGTGATTGCAAACTGCTGATATAACCTGCCCACTATACCGGGTACAAAACCAACAGGAACGAATACTGCGGCCAATATAAGGGCTATGGCAATAACAGGCCCTGAAATATCCTTCATAGCACGGTAAGTAGCCTCCTTAGCAGACATCCCCTGTTCGTCAATATAATGCTGTACCGCCTCCACCACAATAATTGCATCGTCCACCACAATACCAATAGCCAGCACAAATCCGAACATTGTTAGTGTGTTAATAGTAAACCCGAGCGGTATGAAAAAGATGAAAGTACCTAAGATAGAGACGGGTATGGCAAGAAGAGGAATAATAGTTGAACGAAAGTTCTGAAGGAACACGAACACAACTATCGCAACAAGGCTCAAGGCTATCAGCAAAGTTTTCACGACTTCATTCATGGAAACTTTTATTATTGTAACCGTTTCAAAAGGCACCGAATAATCAACATCAGCAGGGAAAGATTTTTTCAACTGCGCCAACGTAGCGTAAACATTATTTGCCGTTTGGAGGGCATTGCTGCCCGGCGCCTGGTATACAAACAGTATTGAAGCCCTTTTCCCATCAACAAATGAATTGCTGGAAAATGTAAATTTTCCCAATTCCACTCTCGCCACGTCTTTAAGATAAATCATTTCGCCGGTGGATGGAATAGTTTTAACAATTATATTTTCGAAATCTGAAACATTTTTCAGTTGTCCGTTTACAAGAATACCCTGTTCAAAAATCTGCGTATTATCCTGGGGGGGAGCGCCTGCCGAGCCCGCTGCTACCTGAACATTCTGAGCATTTAAAGCGGAAATGACATCCTGGGGAGTCAGATTGTGTGATGCCATCTTTTCCGGATTCATCCAGATACGCATGCTGAAATTATCTGCACGTGCAGTTATATCACCGACGCCGGGTGTTCGCAGCAGTGCATCCTCAACAAATATACTTGTATAATTATCCAGAAAAGTAATGTTATGCGATCCGTTCGGCGAGAAGATGGCTACCTGCATGAGCATACTGGGATTTCGCGCACGTACTGTCAGGCCAAGCTGGCTGACTACCGCGGGTAATAAAGGGGCAGCAATACCGACGCGATTTTGGACGTTTAAGGCNNGTGCCGTTTACCTGCCCTTCAATAGGAGTGACAACCGTTTGTTCCACAGTCTGGGCATCCGCTCCTGTATACTGCCCACCTACCGATACTGCGGGAGGAGTGATATTAGGATATTGATCAACAGCCAGATTAAAAATGCATATCACTCCTGAAATTATTAATACTATAGATATTACAATAGCCGTAACGGGCCTTTTTATAAATGTATTTGCTATCATTGTTGATCAGGATGATTTGGGTCGCGTGAAATTTGTATCTCGTATTCCAATACGGCGTCAATATTTTGTTCTTCAATTTTTTTAGCTTTTTCCATCAATTCCTCATGTTGAGTCTGAAGATAGTCAAGCTTTTTCTTGCCGTAAGAAACACGTGTAATTATTACAAACAGCACAGGGACAATAAATATAGCAATTGAGGATGCGGCGAGCATACCGCCAAAGACAGTAAACCCGATTGTTTGTCGCGCTACAGCGCTGGCGCCTGAGGCAAATACGAGCGGCAATACGCCGAAGATAAAAGCCAATGACGTCATAACAATAGGGCGTAGACGAAGTTTTACTGCTTCCATTGTAGATTTTATAAGTTCTTCTCCCCGGTCGACGCGCACTTTGGCATATTCCACTATCAGGATAGCATTTTTAGCAGCTAATCCGATCAGCGCAATTAGTCCTATCTCGAAATAGACATTATTGGAAATACCCGGCAAGAAGGTAAGAGTAAGTATGGCTCCAAAAACACTTACAGGTACGGCAAGCAGTACTGAAAAAGGTACCGACCAGCTTTCATACAGCGCTGCAAGAAAAAGAAAGACGAAACTGATTGAGAATATAAAGATATAAAGAGTAATTGAGCCTTGTTTCAGTTCCTCACTGCTCAATCCTGAATATTCATAAGCGTATCCTTCAGGCAAAACTTTTTCCGCTACATTTTTCAGGGCATCCAGTGTTTGCACACTGCTATATCCCCGCGGAGAAGTCCCGTCTATTTCAGCAGAGCGGAAAATATTAAAATGCGATATGAGCGGTGCGGCTTCTGTCGGCTTGTAGCTGATTAATTCGCCGAGCGGCACTAATGATCCGGACTGGTTACGTACGAAATATTTATCAATATCCGATACAAACTGACGGAACATTGTATCAGCCTGTACTACCACATGGAAGGTCCGGTTATATACGGTAAAATCATTGATATACATACTGCCCATATAAGCCTGGATTGTAGTAAATACGTCCGCTATATTAACTCCAAGCTTTTCACATTTTTCCCGGTCGACCGTAAGACTATAATTAGGCGTACTGGCAGAATAAAAGCTGTAGGCATTTGAGATTGCCGGATTTTTATTTGCCTCGGTTAAAAATTTTTTTACTACTTTTTCGAATGCGTGCACATCATCATTAGTATTTCGCTGCTCAATCTGGAAATTGAAACCGACAGTTGAACCCACGCCGGGGATGGGTGAAGGCTGAATAACCTGAACAACGGCATTTTTTATACCAGCCTGAACAACACGCTCGTTAATCACTTTCATTATTCCAGGGACCTGCTCGCTCGCTTTTGAACGTTCACCCCACGGTTTAAGCTGGCAATAAATTGTACCGCAATTTGAATTAGTGGCATTAGTCACAACATTCAGCCCGGATAGAGCAGCATAATGTTCAACGCCCGGAGTGGATGTAATTACTTTCATCAACTCGTTCATAACCGCAACGGATTGAGCAGTGGAAGAAGCCGGGGGTAATTGAAAAGTTACATACAGGCTTCCATCGTCTTCTGAAGGAATAAAAGCCGTTGGCTTATTTTCAAATAATAACAGCGCTCCAACGCAGATGCAAACAAGAATAATAACAACATACTTTGCTGCCTTAATGCTGCGATTCACGCCCTCCGAATAATTATCAGTCAGCTTTTTAAACCAGTTATTAAAAACAAAGAAAAATTTACGCGGCCATTTAGACTCCTTGTTTTTAGGCGAAGGTTTTAAAAGGAGAGAGCAAAGCGCCGGTGTCAGTGATAAGGCAATGAAAGCGGAAAGCAATACGGATATGGCAATTGTGATAGCAAACTGCTGATATAACCGACCAACTATTCCAGGAATAAAACCAACAGGAACGAATACTGCGGCCAATATAAGCGCTATGGCTACAACCGGTGCGGAGATGTCTTTCATCGCATGGTAAGTAGCCTCCTTAGCAGACATCCCCTGTTCGTCAATATAATGCTGTACCGCCTCCACTACAATAATAGCATCGTCCACCACAATACCAATGGCAAGCACAAATCCAAACATTGTGAGTGTATTAATAGAAAACCCAAGCGGTATGAAAAAACAGAAAGTGCCTAAGATAGAAACAGGTATGGCAAGCAGAGGAATAAAAGTGGAGCGCAGGTTCTGAAGGAACAAGAACACCACTAAGGCTACAATGGCGAGGGCTAACAGCAGTGTTTCTACAACCTCATTCATAGAAACCTTTACAACAGTAACGGACTCAAATGGTACTTTATAATCAACATCAGCAGGAAAGGAATTTTTCAGTTGTGCAAGTACTGTATTTACTCCGCTTGCTGTTTTAAGGGCATTGCTTCCGGGCGCCTGATAAATAAGCAGGCATGAAGCCCGTTTTCCGTCAACAAATGAATTGCTTGAAAATGTAAATTTGCCAAGTTCAACTCTCGCCACATCTTTAAGATAAACTAATTCACCGGTAGATGGAATAGTTTTAACAATTACATTTTCAAAATCCGA
>PLNZ01000300.1 GCA_003142915.1 Ignavibacteriales bacterium
TTCACCGAGGAAAGCGCCCCACAAATTAATCTTGCCTGGAAACATTTTTTTTAATTTCAACAATTCATCCAATGTATGCGTTGGGTCTACATTATGCCGCATTTTTAAATTCTTCTTCAGGATTTCATAATAATCGGCAAATCTTTCGCATTCAGCTATTTCCACACCCTGTTTAATGGCTTTCTTAACTGCAGTGCGGGCTTCTGCACGGTAAGTGGAAAGCAGTTCATCTTTTGGCACATCCAGTTGAACAACGCTGGATACTTCTCTTTTTAAATAACCAAAGTTATTTTTTACAAGGGCAAAGTCTATGTAATTGGAATATTTAGTCTGGTAAATCATCGGAGGAGGAGTAAGCTGAATCCGGTCACATTTTAGATCTTTGGCATAGTTTAAAAGCGATTCAACTAATTCAAAGGCTTCTTTTAAATTTAAATTTTGCTTATATGCAAATCCGCCGTAAGAGGCTCCGCTATGCGAAGAAAGAATTTTTAATCCATCTCGTTTAATCACGACTGCGGGAAATAAAGCGAGTATCTGGTTGTCTTTTTTAACGACTAAAGACGCATCTTCAAACCTGTCTTTAGGATGATATGACAGGAATAAACGTGTATGGAAAATAGTTCCGTTATCGGACGAATCAACAAATGACTCCCACTCCCCGGTAGAAACTCCTGAACTTTTTAATGAAAAATATTCAATCATGTTATTACACTTTATTAATAAATAATTTTGAGCCTGTTAAGTACCGGCTCACCGGCTGCGAAACAAACAAAATAATAAACAACATATAAGGATACTTATATCTGGCGTCACCATAAGCAATTATAGTAATAGACAGCCCTAAAAGGATGAATAATATAATAGGGAAAAATTTACTATTAAAAATCCGGTGCACCCTTATCTTTATTATGCTAAACAACAATATAAGCATAATATAAAAATAGTATATATAATTAAAAATTAGAATAATGAAATATAATATTGCCAAATAAAATGGTTTACCTGTAAATATTTGAAATAGCTTACCCTGTATAATCATTTTAGCTAATTTTGGCAGATACAATCCATCTATATGTGAAAGATAGGGAATAGTAAAGTCGTCGAGGATGAACATAAAAAATATTTTACGGGGAATTAAGCTTAACCATTTGAATGGATGTGCCAAAATCCAGCCTTCAGCATTTTCTTGCCAATATTTTCCCTTTTCTACATAAGTCATTGCAGCCGGATTTCCGATATAACCAATTTTGCCCTGATCAAATACTTTAGTATTGAACGCGCCCGTTGCGTCGTCATTTGCGCCGATAATTAAATTTACAGGTCCGTTTGATGAACTGAAGATAAAATCTCCGAAAGATATTTTTGTAATTGTACCGTAAACAAGGATAAAAATGCTCACGCCCAAAACAACTGCAGATAACCCTTTCAGCATTTTTTCTTTTTTGATAGTCCTAATAATCAAAATTATAAAAAAAGCGGATGCAAGTCCCCATCCCATCGGCCGAACAGCAATAGAAGCTGCTGCAAATAGACCGGATAGAAAGAATGATTTCACTGAATTTTTATAAAAGAATATTATAGCAGTTAAGATAAGTACTCCGAACAGCAACTCGGTAAGATTCATCAGTACCATACCAACCGTATTTAAATAAAGCATATACAACAAAAGGCCCACAAGCGATGTTCTTCTGTCAAATAATTTTTCACTTAGATTAAAGAACAAATACATCTGCAGTGCATTTAATAGAACGTTCAGAATACCGATTGTTTTTAGAGAATTACATATTAAAAGAGCTATAATGGTAATATTAACATATAAAGGAGCGCTAATATAATCCTCGTAGAGTTGAGCTTTAGCCGGGCTGATACAATGATATTTTAAACAATCCTGCGCGAGTTTATAATAGTAAAGAGAATCGCTTGTAAACGGCAGTTGCCAGAATATTACTAATAAAACCTGACTTACAAAATAAATTACTAATATCTTAGATATATTTTCAAGAAGGTAGTTAAAAATTTTATTCATCGAAAAGAACAGTTAAGATTTTAAACAAATTTCCCCGGCAAATATTTTATTTGGCTAAAACTTAAACCGGAGCGATATAATGTTTGCATCTCCCAGCCCGTCATTAAACGGCTGGTAAGCATAATCCAAGCCGAAACCTCCCCAAATTAATCCAAAACCTGCGGTAAAGCCTTTTGATTCATAATCCGATTGATATCCGCCTCTTAGGGCTATTAAATTATCATATAAAATTTCAGCGCCGTAGTTAATGTGTGAGTCGTCTTTGTCGGGGGTATATTTCTGAAATTCAGCGGCGGCTGTAACTGCAAACTTTTCAAATAAATTTATTTGATATGCGGGACCTATCCTAAATTCAGTCGGCAGTTTAGTACTTTCATTTTTAAGGTCATTCATAGAGCCCAAATTTCTTAGTACCATTGCAGCACTTAACCCCTCAACAGGCGTTTTATAGTTCAACCCGAAATCAAATCCCCAGCCGGTTGCTTCATCAGAATATAATCCTTCATATAAATATTTAATTGTGGCGCCAAATGCAATATTGTCATAAATATTAAATCCAGTAGAAACACTACCCGCAAAATAATTTGCATTAAAAGTTGCAATGGGGTTGTCGGTAGCCGCAGTTCTCACCTGAATGTCGTCAATACTAGTTACATCAACGCCGAAAGCAAGCGGTACATCCCATACGGAAGTTTTAACGCCGAGAATTTCACTTGTTGTTCCCTGTATCCATGAGTTGTGCATAAGCATAATTTCATTATCATCATTATCAGCAAGCCTTGCAGGGTTATAGAAGAAAGCGGATACATCATTAGAAGTTTCCGCACCGACATCACCCATTGATATATTTCGTGCGCCAAAGCCTAACTTTAAAAACGCCAGCCCGCTGTTTCCGGCAGATTGAGCAAATATTGTTGTAAAGGAAATTAAGAAAATGAAAATAATTTTATTCATATATAAATTGTTCTATAAAATCAGAAATTAATATTTAAACCGACAATCTGTCTATCCTGAGGAGAATAGGGCTCAACAACAAATGCATAGTCAACACCAACCTTTATATTACCAAAACTCTGGACGTATGAAAATCCAAGAGAAGGATTTGAAGGGAAATCATAGTTACTAAGGTTAACCTGGTCAATTCCTCCGCGTAAATATAAGTCTTTGAAAATATTATATTCAATGCCGCTCCTAAGAATATTTGTCCCGCCGTTACTGCTTTCCAATTCGGCTGAGACAATTATTCCATATTCATTATTGGTATAACTAACGCCTATTTTTTTAAGTGTCGGGAATTTATCTGTCGAAGTAGTGCCCTGTTCATCATAAACCGGCGAAGTATCCCATTTGTATTGGCTATTTAAATCGGTAAGTACAAATGAAATATTCCAGTGCTTATTCAAAGAATATAAAGCGCCAATATCCAGACCGACACCGGTGGCTGATATTTGTTCATATAATTTGTAATAATAAACTTTAAATGCAATACCAAGCGCGAACTTTGAGGAAAATTTATTTGCCAGTGCTACAAAAAATTGATTTTCCGAAGTGGACAGGTTTCCGGTTGGATTACCATTGTTATCCCTGCCGTCTATATTGCTTACCCCGGAATTAATAATTCCAATACTTACTCCTGCAGTAGCTCTTGGTTCATTGGATGAATCCTTTGCTGAATAAAAATCAAACCGTCTCGTAAAGTTTAAAAAGTTTAACGAACGGTCTAAAGATAAAAAAGAATATGACGTCTGGAATGAATTATCCTGCTGAAAAACCGAAAGAGCTGGATTATAATAAGAGACAAGGTTACCTTCCGTAACAGCGGAAAGGGCATTTCCCATACCCATACCTCTTGCGCCGAAACCCATCCGTGAAAAAGCTCCCGGCATACTGCTTATCTCACTGGATTGAGGCTGCGAATATACGCTTGCCGTTAAAAGTAAATAAATTATAACTAAAACTTTTTTCAATTTTTTCCTTTAAACCATGAGCTTATAATTAATGCAAAACTAAAATTTTGCCGTAAACGGGTTTTCCCGAACCTGCATCTACCCTGTAAAAGTATACTCCGTTAGGTACAATACTTCCTCTATCATTTCTTCCATCCCAATAATCAATGGTTCCGCTGGAATTATCAACTACGTGAGTGGGATTTCCGCGCTGTGCATCCTGAATTACCGTTCTGACGATGTGCATACTGAAATCAAAAATCCTAATTGTAACCGGAGCGCTATTTCCGTTGGTACTATATTTAATTTTTAATATATCCGTATTCGGATTAAAAGGATTCGGGTATGCATAAGTATTGTTTGAAGAACTTAGGGTCTGTGATNNCACTTGAAGAACTTAGGGGCTGTGATGCAGCAAAGACTTTCCACGTTCCGTTCCATCCGCTTGTATTTCCGGTTAATTCTGCTAAACCTTCACCCGAACCAAGCCAGATATAACTTCCCTGGAAAGCTGCAGAGTAAAATGCATTTATTTTGATTGAAATTCCCGTATTAGCATCGATAACTGTGCCGGGTGAAATCCAGTTTGCACCTTTGTCGCTTGTCATGAAAACGCCTTCATCTGCAGCGGCAATTACCCGGTTACCCTGAACTGAAAAATTCCAAATAGTTTGTGTAGGTAAAGTAGTATGCCAGTTTAATCCGCCGTCTGACGAATAACTAACAGCATAAAATTCTCCTGTCCCTTGAGCGCTTCTTGTTGCAGCCCATATTGTATTATCAAAATGGTTGTAAGCTAAAGCAACAACCCAGTTTCCGCTTATCGGGTTACTTTGGTTTGTATGATTAAACTTTGTCCAGCTAATCCCGCCGTCGGTTGATTTATTTATTCCGCCTGCTGTCCCCACGTAAAGCGTAAGGCTATCCACAGCTATTACAGAAAATCCTTCCAAATTCAGATTCCCTGTATTACAAACTGTCCCCGCTACAGGCGAATAGCAAAAATTCAAAGTATCTGTTGGTTTTATAGAATCGAGATCGTCAGGTGGAAGAACGACTCTCTGCCAAGTTTTCCCCATATCTGTACTTTTTCTTAAACCGCCTGACCAGGTTGCAATCCAGACAGTATTTGGAGTAAAAGCAATATCATAGATTACATTTTCTTCCGGGACAATAACAGGCAATGCATTAAGCTTATTATTACCATATATTAATACTGAATCAGATGCACTATCCATCGGTTGTGAAATCGTAGTCCATGTTTTCCCATTATCGGGGGTATATATTAATCCACTTCCTGTTGTAACACTGCCTGAACTAGTATTTGTGTCATAAGCAGCAGCAACCCAAAAAACTCCGTTATATTTATCATAGCCCAATGCAGAAGCGCTTCCGGAATTAAAAGGAGGCGGGACTGTAAAATTTGTCCAGCTATTTCCGCCATCAGTTGAAAGGCTTACACCCTCATCTGTGCCAAGCCATACGGTATCACCCAAAGCAACTATATCGGTTATACTGTTGCTGTTAGGTGCTGCATATGCAAGGGTTTTGGTAATCTTTTTATTTCCGTTAAGATAAAATGTTCTTGGTGAAATTTGTGGAAATAATATTTCTACAAAAAGAAACAAAACTATTAAAGTAATTTTTATTTTCAATTTCATTGAACAACTACATTATGAGTGATTATATTGCTTGTAAGCCCTTCTCTATTTACAGCTATAAGTTCAAATTTCCATGAACCGGTTGGCTGTCCTGAAGGGAAAGTCAATTTCATTGTATAAATTCCGTCTCCCGCCGTTACATCTCCGCTCACACCTGTATCGCCGTTATCAGATAATGGAAACTTGGAAATTCCCTGAGCGTTTACTATCAAAGTGCCGTCAGGTTTATATAATATATAATAAACCGAATCTATATCGCTTAATCCGTTTCCATCGGTTACTTTTACGGAGAA
>PLNZ01000289.1 GCA_003142915.1 Ignavibacteriales bacterium
AAAAAAGGATTGATAAATGCTACCCAGGTGGAATCTATTCTTGAGGATATGTTGAGTGCGACAAGTCAGTTTACAAACGGACTGCCTGTTGATCATTATTCTTTTTTATTTCACTTTGACAAAATATCAGTCGGCGCCTGGGAACATAATTACAGTTCGGAATACATATTGGGGGAGGCTCCACTCGATGATGTCTATGCAAAAGAAGTCAGATCAATGGCAGCGCATGAATTTTATCATGTTATTACTCCGCTGAATATTCACAGCGAACTTATAGGTAATTTCAATTTTGAAAAACCTGTCATGTCGCAGCACCTTTGGCTTTATGAAGGCACTACCGAATGGGCGGCATATATCGATCAGTTAAGAGGTAATTTGATATCGCTTGATGAATAGTTAAAAACAATGAATAATAAAATCAGAACAAGCGAAAGTTTCGATTCTACAATTTCATTAGTTGACCTTTCACTTCATTCCACAGAAAAACAGGATCAATATTACGATATCTATCAGAAAGGAGCGGTAGTTGCCTGCCTGCTTGATATTAGGCTCCTCGAACTTTCTAATGGAACTAAGGGTCTGCGTGAAGTTATAAATCAATTATATAAAGATTACGGCGCCGCCAAAGCCTTTAGCGAAACCGGTTTTTTTGATGAATTGGTAAAGCGTACTTATCCTGAAATTGCAGATTTTATCAATAAATATATTAAAGGAACTGAAAAACTTCCAATAGTTGAGTATTCTTTGAAATTAGGAATTGAATACAATAATGGGACTGGGATTGATAGCTCAAAAATAACACCTGGATTTAAAGTATTAGAAAACCCAACTGAACTGCAGTTAAAGTTGAGAAATGCATGGATAAAAAATTTATAAATTATTGAATCAATCAAATTATTATTTTGTTTTTACTTACACAATATTCCTTCTTTATTACAAGTTATATTTGAATTAGATTTACTATGATAGAAAGCGCGAGGGTTTTAATATGGGCAGGAAATCATTTTTAATAGCCGGGACTTCTGCCGTAATATCACTTGTTTTTATTTCCTGTTCCACAAATTCTCTTTATCAAAAAGTTTATCCTGCTTTATTAGACGGGAAATATGACAGTGAATTCCCATACCGAAATTGTTCAAACGAACTTGAAGAAATCAGTAATTCGATTAAACTGGTTAACAGTATTGCTTTTTATACAAGTTATATTTTTGATGAAAAGAGTAAGGTTACTTTAAGTGATATCAATCTAATTAATTACGAAAAAACATCCGTTAAAGAAATTTTATTTAACAGGACTGCCTCTTGTTCGGCAACAATCATTCTGGAAAATAACGGGTTGGTTGGTTTGCTTACTGTTGCTCATGTTATATCATTCCCCGATACGATTTTAACTTATTTTTCTAATCCCGACGGATCCCTTTCACAAAATATTCAGAGTATATCAATTAAAAACCGACAGTCAAATTACGTCCCGGATTTACCCAACAGTGGGGAATTGGAAATAATTCTTATAGATGAAAATCGTGATATTGCTCTTCTCGGTAAGAAATTTTCACCCGATGAGACAAGATTAATTCAAACATTTAATTATAAATGGGGATACTCCCATGAACTTGAATGGGGTTCATTTGTCTATGCTTTCGGATATCCTATGAATTATAAAATGATATCCAAAGCTATTGTCAGCATTTCCGATAAAAGTAAAAACATTTTTCTAATTGATGCTGCTTTCAACAAAGGATTTAGCGGAGGAATTGTTTTAGCCATTCGTGACGGAGTACCGAATTTTGAATTGGTCGGTATTGTTAAATCAGTTCCCGCAGAATATGAGGATATAATAAAACCTCTAACAAAAGATCAGGAAGCCGAAATCAATCCGATGCTTCCTTATAAAGGTGATGTATATATAGAAAGACAGCAAATTATTAGTCCGGGCATTACAAAAGTGATCGCAATAGAAGCGGTAAAGGAATTGTTTCTTGAACATAAAGATGAATTGATAAGAAAAGGTTTCTATTTTAAAAATCTATTCAGCCCGGATAGCCTGAAATCTTCTACTGCAAGTAAAAATTGATAAACTAATAATTGAGCTTTAAAATAAAACAGAAAGGATTAATTATGCAAAAACCAACTCCTGAAGAACATATTCCATATCTAAAATTATACATTGATTTAGTCCCCGACAATGATATAATTGAAGAATTGGAAAAACAAGTCGATCCGTTATCAAAATTAATAACAGGGATTTCGGAAGAAAAGTCAAAGTATCGCTATGCACCTGAAAAGTGGAGTATAAAAGAATTAACCGTTCATATACTTGATACAGAACGAATAATGGCTTATCGTGCATTATGCATCTCACGAAATGAAAAAAACAATTTACCGGGTTGTGATGAGGATGAATATGCCCGTGAAATCGATTACAGTAAGATTACGATGAAAGGTTTGCTTGAGGAATTTATCGTTCTTCGTAAATCCAATATTCTGATGTTAAAAAACTTTACAGAAGAAATGTGTTCAAGAAAAGGTTTAGCAAATCAGAAACCGATAACGGTTCGTGCCTTAGCTTATGTAATATACGGTNNTAAATATCCTGCAAAAAAAGTATTTATAATTGAATGAATAAAATTTTAGCATTATTGAAAGTTGTTGAATTGGAAGCATTGTTGTGGACCGCCGGACTAGTTTATTTAGTCACCATAAACCCTTATCAGGTTCAGAAATTTACTCTTTGTCCGTTCCACAACTTAGGGATCGGATTTTGTCCCGGGTGCGGACTTGGAAGATCAATTGCATTTTTGTTTCATGGTGATTTGGTTCGATCTTTAATAACACATCCATTAGGAATAATTGCATTTATTTTAATTACTTTGCGAATTGTTAAACTTGCATATAGATCATACAAAAACTATCTAACAACAAAAGAGGTGCTTTATGTCTAATATTTTAGAGTTAATGCCTGAGATTATGGGTGAAGAACAAATCTATATCTCGAGTTTATTTAAAAGTATGGATGACAAACAAGCTATGCAGTTTGCGAATGTTTACCGCACCCGCCGTAGAGATCCGCAAATAATTTTACTTGTTACGTTAGCAGGTTTCGTTGGAATAGCCGGTATTCAAAGATTTATAACGGACCAAGTCGGTTTGGGAATTTTATATTTTCTAACCGGTGGAATTTGTTTGATAGGAACGATCATCGATTTAGTAAACTATAAAAACATCGCTTTTGAATATAATCAGAAGCAGGCAAATCAAATCGCCATGATGGTTAAGAATATGTAATTCACCGGCTTACCGGACAGTCGGGCTTATAACCACCTTCGGCGGGAAAACGGCGAAATAGCCGCTTTTTTTGTTCATTTTGAAACTAAGCAATACAATCCTTGATTTTAGTAATTAATTTTTATTAAAATGGGTAAAGGTTTTTGAACTTTCTTATTATTTTTCTGTTATTACAATAAAGGGTGGAAAGTTTTATTATAGGACTCTTATAAAACATGCAAAAAGATTTTATAAATATTTTTTGCTTTATTTCAAAGAACACTCCTTTGATTTCCGCTAGTTATATACCTTCCGCCTTTTCGATCAATTGCTGNNCAACCGAATAGAAATTCTATTTTTATTGATTTTACAAAATCATTATTAAATAAGAGACAGAACCATTCATGCACATCATCATTGAAGACTGACGCGATAGACTATTTAAAAGAACTGATTGATTTTCTTTTCCCTCATTTTTCAAGTGAAGTATATTACTCTTCCGATGATGTACTTGCCAAACTTCAACTTCTGGAGCGAAATTTAATTGGTATAATTAAATTGTTAAATTCAAATTATGCTAAAGATGCAAATGAGATTGCGAGAAAATTTATTGAGCAGATTCCTTCACTTCATGAAAAACTATGGGAAGATGCCGACGCTATATTTAAAGGTGATCCCGCAGCTGAAACAGTAGATGAAGTTATTCTTGCTTATCCCGGATTTATGGCAATTGTAATTTACAGACTTGCTCATGAGTTATATAAGTTAAAATTGCCAATTATACCAAGAATAGTTACCGAATACGGGCATGAAATAACAGGGATAGATATTCATCCCGGAGCTCAGATAGGTTCGCCGTTTGTCATCGATCATGGAACCGGGATAGTAATCGGCGAGACTTCGATTATCGGGAAAAATGTAAAAATTTACCAAGGTGTAACACTCGGCGCACTGAGTGTTGATAAAAAGCTTGCACAAACAAAAAGACATCCTACAATTCAGGATGATGTAATCATTTATTCACAGGCTGTAATACTTGGCGGCGATACAGTAATTGGAAGGAACAGTATTATTGGAGGAAATTCCTGGATTACACAGAGTATACCTGAAAATTCTATTGTTTATCATAAAAGTGAAGTACGCGTTAGAAGTAATGTAGAATTTGAAANNTTCTTGAGACAATCGGCAATACACCTCATATTAAAATTAACCGTCTTTTCGGTAACAAGAATGAGGTTTGGGTAAAACTGGAAAAAGCTAATCCGGGAGGAAGCATTAAAGACAGAATCGGGTTATCTATGATTGAAGATGCCGAAAAAAAAGGCATCTTAAAACACGACAGTTTGATTGTTGAACCAACGTCGGGAAATACCGGAATCGGTCTTGCACTTGTAGCAGCGGTAAAGGGATATCAGTTATTGCTGGTTATGCCCGAATCGATGTCAATTGAAAGAAGAAAATTAATGTCGGCTTACGGGGCTAAATTGGAATTAACACCGCGCGAACTTGGAATGAAAGGTTCTATTGCAAAGGCTTATGAAATTGCAAAAGAT
>PLNZ01000050.1 GCA_003142915.1 Ignavibacteriales bacterium
ATTATCAAATTTACTGCCATCAAGATGTTGAGGAAGTGTTTATTCTTGAATTTAAACGCTAATTTCAGGTATTTTTATGGAGAGAAGTATTTTTATGGCATTTGGCATATCAATTGCTAGAAAATTAAGTCGTAAACTTAAAGGGGATTTGAAAGAAGCAAAAAAATGAGAATGAGGAGGTGATGGGACAAAATTAACGGGCAGACAAATTTGATGAAATAGTTCATTTAATAACAAATAAAACGCAAAAATTAAAATGCTATTATAGAAGGAGGNNATCGCGATTATCGGTATTTTGGCTGCCATCGCTGTCCCGCAGTTCATACAATATAGAATCAGAGGCTGGAATACTGCGGCCAAAGCGGATACAAAAAATTCTTACACGGCGGCAATGGGTTTCTTCAGTGACAGCCCATCAGGAGTTGCAACCACTACGATATTAACTACATATGGATACCGACCAACTAACAATGTAGTAGTTACTATTACTGGAACAACTGCAAACAGCTATGCCGCGAACGGGACGCATACTGCTGGCGGTACCTCAACTTATTATGTAGATAGTACCGGTAATATTACACCGTAAGAAGTGAATATTCAATGAAGTACCAAAAAGGGGTGGGAGTAGATCTTTCGCCCCTTTTTTTTAGGCAGAAAAGTCATGAAAATCGGCGATCAAGATTTTAACCTGGAATTTCAAAGAAATTATAAGTTATTACTGCGGTATTTATTTGTTGTCGCTGCTCTGCTGGTTATATTACTTTTATCTTACAGTAATAGTTTTAATTGCTCCTGGCATTTTGATGATCACATCAACATAGTAAAAAACGTAAATATTCAAATTAAACAATTTACCTGGGAAAATGTAAAAAAAATTTTCTATGGTGTTGAAGGTATTGAAAATACCGGCAGAATAGCCCGGCCGGTTTCATATTTGAGTTTTGCGCTTAATTATTATTTTGGCGGATTGAATATTTTTGGCTACCATCTAATTAATTTTCTAATTCATTTTTTTTCTTCATTATTTCTGTTTTTGTTTATAATTAATACTCTGCGCTTGCCTTTGCTCAAAGAGCGATATGAAA
Source organism: Ignavibacteriales bacterium (assembly GCA_003142915.1). Classification (GTDB taxonomy): domain Bacteria; phylum Bacteroidota; class Ignavibacteria; order Ignavibacteriales; family Ignavibacteriaceae; genus FEN-1297. The sequence goes on from PLNZ01000050.1 coordinate 1,086, forward strand.
AACATGCCTATTCGATTGCGCTTCTGGCTACTGTGTTTTGGGCAATCAATCCAGTTCACGTAACTTCTATTACCTATATTGTACAGCGCATGACCAGCATGGCTGCCCTCTTTTACATTATGTCTATGTATTTTTACCTTAAATTTCGAACTTCTGGAGAGAAGTATAAATCCTTTCTTTTTATTCTTTTGTGTTTACTTTTTTCACTTCTGGCGCTTGGCACAAAGGAAAACACGGCCATGCTGCCGGCCAGTATTTTTTTGTATGATTTGTTTTTAATTCAGGGTTTGACTAAAGGTAATATCAAGAAAAATTTAAAGATAATAATAGTACCGTTAATTATTTTAATTACAGCCGGTTTATTATTTTATGATTTTTCCTCGATTTTCAAAGACTATGAATTACGGCCATTTACAATGAAAGAAAGGCTTTTAACCGAGCCGAGGGTCATCCTGTTTTATATTTCTTTGCTTTTTTATCCCCTCACGTCTCGCCTGACATTGATTCACGATATACAAATATCTAAGGGACTATTTGATCCGTGGACGACATTTGCGGCAATTATTATTATTCTGATAATAATAATTTTAGCTTTAGTTAAAGCGAGAAGATGGCCTCTGCTTTCCTATTGCGTTTTATTCTTTTTTTTAAATCATGTTATCGAAGGTTCATTTTTGCCCTTGGAACTAATATATGAACATAGGAATTATCTGCCGTCTATGTTGATATTTGTTCCGGTAGTTATTTTATTAATTAATAGTCTGAAGTATTTTTCGCAGCGAAAAATTATGTTTTATTTTTTAGCGGCGGCAGTTTCCTTAATTATCATTATTANNAAATATTGCGAAAAGAAGCATAACCTATGGAGCACTAGGAGAATATTATTATATCACCAGAAATGATAAAAAAGCTTTTGAGTATTTCGATAAATCCATTAAATTATATCCTTCTCATCCGAAAATGCCTCTTAGTTATGATCGGATGGCAATCCTTTTAATGTGGAAAGGCCAGCTGGATAAAGCGGAAGAAATGGCGCGCAAGGCTATCTCTCTGCAGCCCTATGTGGCAGAATATTATTTAACATACAGCGCAATATTAATTAAAAAGCGACAGCCGAAAGCGGCGATAAAAAACGCGAATAAAGCTTTGATGTTAGATCCTGATTTAACCAATGCATACAATTTTATAGCGGATGCCTTTAAATTGAAAAAAAATAAAAAAGCGGAACTTCATTTTCGTAAGCTTGGCGCAGCTAAAAGTTCTAAATGCCCTTAAAATGAAATTAGAGTGCAACATTAAAGGTATGGAGAACAACTCATGGAAGTTTGGTGGTTGGTGGTGTTAAGGCATTTAATTGGTCGATTATTCATTTTATCTTCATTTCAAAGAGTGCGAATTCCGCTTCAATTATCAGAATCAAAATATTTGCCANNTCTTATTCTAAAAATGTTGAGAAAATATACCCTCAGTTAGTCTAAACCATAAGATAATATTACAACACAAAATAGGTGAAGTAAGATCCAATAGCCCAACAAAAAATAATACCATAAATTATCGCTCTGATCGCACGATTATTAATCATCCCTCTGAAACCTTCTACGCATAAAATCGCAATACATGGAGTAAGCCCAAGAGCAAAAGTAGCTTTCGCTGCACTGAGAATTGGACATGTAAGAAAAAAATAAAATATAGCCCCAATGAAAACAAAAACGCATGATAATGCAAAAAGAATTCCTCGTTTTAGAGATTGTACTGGTCTTAACAATACAGTTACTATACCGGTAAGAATTGAGATAGAAAGAAAAAGAGAAAGCCATGNNAAAACCCATCCATCCATAAAGTTGAATAAAGTGAATCCCAAAACCCTGCAACAGAACAATAAATCGAGTAGTATAAGGAAATACCGAATGAAAATATTTGTTCCAATGTTCTATATCCGGGATCTTGCCACCAAGAAATATTGCTCGATATAAACACAATAAAATTTCCTCCTGTGAACCAGTTCCGTAGGAAATACCAACCGCACACAATAAAAGCTATGCCAAATAGCCAGAGCATTCTTTTTAAAATTTGTTGGTTTATTTTCTTCTTCGGATCACCATTTCCTAAATACAAATTCAAAGGAATAAAAACACCCAACGGCAATATTAAAAGAAGAGCAGTAATTTTTGT
>PLNZ01000394.1 GCA_003142915.1 Ignavibacteriales bacterium
AAACCTTTTGTTCCTTAAATTTATTTTTCAACAGTTCTATTATATTATAAAGTCCGACAGAAATCCACATACTGAAAAGAAAGCACATAGTGCCGTAGAATTTGATTCTCTCTCTTGGTTGGGGTTCCTGCTGATTTTGATAATAGGCAGTTATATAAGTAATCATAATAAAAAGCACAAGAAACACTGAAGCCATTTTCCAATCTTTTCTGAAATGAAAGAAGATTCCTATTAAACCAATCAGAAAAGGAATACCGAAATATGATTTGGAAACATCTCCTGCAAAATGAAGATGGAATAATTTGCCTAAGATATTAGCCGCGCCGTTAAATGGGGCAACATTCGGACCTGAATCCTGATCCCATGATTCCCTTCCCGCAAAATTCCAGAGAATATAACGGGTCATCATATGATTCATCTGGTAACCCCATAGAAAATCGAGGTCGCTTGAATAATTTGTATAAATTGCCTGCTGATAAGTTTCAGTTGAATATCTTCTTTGGAATGTAGGCCATTCTCCGTATTGCTCTCTATTTAAGTAAGTGACCAATTCAGTAAAATTATGGGGCGCATTTTCATTAATAGGCGGATTCGCATTTGATCTGATAATAATAACGCCATATGAAGTGAATCCGAGAAATACAAAAAAGAATGATTTGAGAAGAAGATTTAGAGTAGGTTTATTTTTCTTAGCGCTTAGATAAATAGAATAGCAGAGTCCGGCAAAAATTACTAATATGACAAGCATAGCAAGATTATTATTTGCTCCCACAATTTTAGCAATTAAATTTGGTAGATATCTCACCATGCCGGGATAAATCAAAATAAGGATAATGCTGCCGGCTAAAAATATAAAATAGATTGAATTACGTGTTGCGAGCTTTTTCCAGAATACTCCGATAAAAATAACCGATGCTATGGCCATAAAAGCAGCAAATTTAGAATCGAAACTTTTATATTCTTCCTGTGTGGGTCCCTGGCCTAGTGACTGACTTGACCATAAAATAATTCCGAGAACTAATAGAACACCTGCATGAATTAAAAAGTAATAGACAGTACGTTTTAGTTCTTTTTCATCCGTAACATATTTTCTGAACATAATCATCATTACGATAGATAATGTTGTCAATGCGCCCATAAGACGTAAACTTGTAGAAAGACCTACAAGGTAGGCAATAAATAAAATGAACTTCTCGCTATCGACTTTATCTGCCCGTTCATTCCAAATCAGGAGAAACAATATTATTGCTCCGAAAACAAAAGTGTTAGTTGCATAAACTTCAGTTTCGACTGCATTCCACCATGAGATCATTGTAAATGCGTGGGTTAATGCTCCAATTAAGGCGACAAAATAAACAATAAGCGCTGCCGATAAATTTTCGTAATTCTTTCCTCTAAAGTTTTCAATAACCTTTATAATAACAAAATAAAGTATGGTTACTGCGGATGCGCTTGCAAGGACAGATATTATATTCATTCTGTAAGCGATATTTGCAGCTATCGGCAGCATCGCAAAAAATCTTGCAAGTATAAGGAAGAAAGGGGCTCCCGGAGGATGAGGAATTTCCAATCCGTAGGCAGTTGCAAGGTATTCGCCGCAATCCCAAAATGAAACTGAGGGTTGTACAGTCAAATAAAATGTAATTCCGGCTAAAAGAAAAACCAGAAAAGCTAAACTTCTTCTGTAAATTTTGTAGTCAGTCATTTATTATATCTATTTAGTTTGAGAATTAATCAACGGTAGATTAAGGGAAAATCAACTGTAAAAGTAAAACCGATAGAACTTATAAACAAGTTAAATGATAAATGTTTCAGAAAAGAATAAAAACGTCAAATGTCAAACGTGAAACGCGTTTGTTTTTCAAAATATGAGAGTCTGTAAAATAATTTGTAAAAAGATATTATAGGTTATATAGCCCAAGTCCAATGTTTGACGTCTCACGTTTGACGTTTGACCTTCAACTCTTAAGAAACCTCTCCATCAATTCATAACCGTTATTAATAAGGAGCCCCGTCTTAGCCGCATTTGATTCGCCGTAAGTTAGATCCGAACCTTTATTAATATCGCTTCCAAAATAGGTAAACGGAATCGGTTCACCGGAATGTCCTCTTGTAATCACAGACGTAGGGTGATCGGGCATTACGAGCATGCGCCAGTTCCCATACTCTTCAAGTTTTTTCCTTACCGGTCCAACAATAAATTCATCAATATCTTCAATTGCTTTTTTCTTAATTAAAGCTTCACCTGCATGACCTGCTTCATCCGGAGCTTCTATATGAACGAGAACGATATCATATTTATCAATTGCATCAATTGCGGCAAGACCTTTAGCTTTATAATCGGTATCGAAATAACCCGTAGCTCCTTTTACTTTTATAAAATCAAATCCGATAAGTTTTGCAAGTCCTTTTACAAGATCGACCGCAGTAATTGCAGTTCCCTTCAATCCGTATTTTTTTTCAAACGGTTCCATATTGATTTTCCTTCCCTGTCCCCAGAACCATACAGAACTTGCTTCATTCTCGCCCAGGCTTCTTCGTTTTTTATTAACCGGATTATCCGCGAAAAGTTTTTTGCTTTT
>PLNZ01000416.1 GCA_003142915.1 Ignavibacteriales bacterium
TTGATCTCCACTATGTAGATTTGTTTCCAATGGAACAATCTTCCCATTAACCTTTGCTCCAATACACCTATAACCGACATTGCTGTGAATTTCAAAGGCAAAATCGACTGGAGTGGATTTAACCGGAAGGCGTCTTAAATCACCTTGTGGAGTAAAAATATAAATTTCATCCTGATAAAGGTTTAGTTTAAAACTCGCAAGTATTTCTTTAGTAGCTTCATCTTTTGAAGTATGATCAAATATATCTCGTACCCAATTTACCCATTCTTCCAAATCTTTATCGGTTGTTGCTAAATTTTCTTTGTATTTCCAATGAGCAGCAACTCCTCGCTCGGCTATTTCGTGCATTTGTCGAGTTCTTATTTGCACTTCAATTAATTTCCCCTCCGGACCGATTACAGTTGTATGGATTGATTGATAATTATTTTTCTTGGGAATTGATATGAAATCTTTAAATCTTTCTGCTATTGGTTTATAAAGTTGATTAATTATACCAAGAACATAATAACATTCGTTGGGATCATTTGATTCCAGAATAATTCTTATTGCAAGTAAATCATAAATATCCTCAAATGGTCTGTTTTGGATTATCATTTTACGGTATACACTGTAAAGATGCTTAGGTCTACCGCCTATTTCATATTTTAATTTATGTTCGGATAGTTTTTCCATAATAGGTTTGGAAAATTTTGCAATAAATACTTCACGTTCTTTACGCGTATTTATAATTTTATTTGCAATATCATCATAAGCTTCTTTATTAAGGTACTTAAAGGCGAGGTCTTCCATTTCCCATTTTAGAACTCCTAGGCCAAATCTATTAGCAAACGGAGCATAAATCTCAAGAGTTTCTTTTGCAATCCTGCGCTGTTTTTGCGGATGAACAAACTCAAGCGTCCGCATATTGTGCAGACGGTCTGCAAACTTGACTAAAATAACCCGGACATCTTTANNAATAATTTTCGGCTTGAGTTATTTCCTGTCCCTTAAAGACTCCACCTATCTTTGTAACTCCGTCAACAATTTCTGCAATTTCAGCGTTGAATTCTTTGGCTATAAATTCTAAACTGATATCACTGTCTTCTACTACATCATGTAATAAAGCACTAACAACTGAAATATAATCGAGCGGAATTTCACGGGCAACGATCATGGCTACTTCATAAGGATGATTAAAATAGGGTTCCCCTGATGCCCTAAAATCATTCTTATGGGACTCATAGCTAAGTTGAAAAGCTTTTTTAATTAGCTCTTCATTAACCACAGGAAGATTAGATTTACAAATCTTCAACAAATCTTCCAGCATACGCTGATGTTTAATGCTAATTGTCGTATCCATTAGTATCTTTGTTTATCTCTATTTTCTTAAACAACCCATGCTAATTTATCGTTCTAAATTATAAAGCGCCAAAAGTTCTGTTTCTATAATCAATTGCTTCAGTATTTCTTAAAAAAGCGCTTAATATATATGTTGAATTTTGAACTCATTTTATCCGCTTTAAATCTTCCGGACTAAATATAATTATTTTAGCGGTTATAGAATAATTTGAAAGGATGATTCACTTACATATATTTGAAAAAGGTACCGCCTTTTTACCTTGATATTATTAAAATATTTGATTAGATTTACTTATAAAGTTATTGAGTTGATTAATTAAGTATATAATTTTATATTTGCTGCTAAAGAATTAAAAAGATCGACAAATTTATTTATATCCTAATCTATTTTTTGTAAAACCGCATTAACTATCCCACCTATACACATCAAAAACAGTATTTTAGACGTATTCAGAACGATTTAAGGACGTTTCAAGGATGTTTTACAATAGGAGTTAACAAGGTATTTGAAGGGTATAATTTAGATGCTTCAAAGAGAGTTTTAAAACAGCTGATTTTTGAAAGGTCAATCATAATCGAAAATTAACAACCTGAAATACGGTATATAAATAATTTTATATAAAATTGGAAGGATATTATTTTTCTTTAAATGAAAGAGTAAAAGGAACACCTTCGAATCCGAAATGCTTTCGTATTTGTCTTTCTAAAAATCTTCTGTAATTGTCCTGTATGAATCGAGGTTCGTTTGCAAAAAACATAAAAATAGGATAATGATCCCCAACCTGAGTAATATATTTTATTTTAACCTCTTTCCCTGTTGATGATGCGGGCGGCGGCATATTTTCAATTATAGGTAATAATATATCATTTAATTTATTAGTAGGAATTTTTTTACTTCGTTCTTCATATACTTTTTTTGCTACTTCTATTAATTTGAATATTCTTTGTTTTGTAAGAGCTGAAATGAATATTATCGGAACATAGTCAATAGATCCTGTTTTATACCTAATTTCATCTTCATAGTTTTTGGAAGTCTTTGTATCTTTTTCTATTAGATCCCACTTATTGACGGCTAAAATTAATCCTTTTCTTCTTCTCACAGCTTCATCGATTATTTTCTGGTCCTGATTCTCAAGTCCCTTTTCAGAGTCAAGTAGTAGAATAGCCACGTCACAATTCCATAATGCTTTGTAGGTACGCACATTTGAAAAGAATTCAATGTTTTCTTTTACTTTCGTTTTTTTTCGCAGTCCGGCAGTATCAACTAATATTATTTCTTCGCCATAATATTTGAGAGTTGAATTGATGCTGTCGCGTGTTGTACCCGGAATGTTCGTTACAATGCTTCGGTCATAACCTAATAATGAATTAACCAGAGATGATTTTCCGACATTTGGTTTTCCTATGATAGCAAGGTGTAACCTTGGATCTTCATCTTCTTTCCCGTCAGGAAATTCTAAATTTTTAAGCAAATCATCAAGCAGATTTCCAAGATTCCTTCCATTAAGGGCAGAAATATCATAAACATGTTCTAGACCAAGTGCAAAAAAATCTGTTTTTGTAATTTCAAATTCAGGCGTATCACTTTTGTTTACCAGCAGATAACAGGGTTTATTTGCTTTTCTTAAAATGCTTGTAACTTCTTTATCAATAGGCGTAAGACCGATTCTTCCGTCGACAACAAATAAAATCGCATCACATTCTTCGAGAGCAAGACCAATCTGCTCGCGTATTGCAGATTCGAATAAATCTTCCGAATCCGGAACATATCCTTCGGTATCAATTACTCTGAAATATTTCCCGTTCCAATCAACGTCACCGTAATTTCTGTCACGAGTCACGCCGCTCTCATCATCAACAATTGCGCTTGTGCTTTTTGTTAATCTGTTAAATAATGTTGATTTGCCCACATTGGGACGACCAACTATTAATACTAAAGGTATATTCATTGGAGTGATTTGGCTGTTAAAAACTATATTGAATATTTAATTGGGGGTAATATACAACATTAAAACCGGAATCGTATTTTTCCAGACTAGTATGAATATCTAAATTTTTATTAAATCTGGCTGCTGTCCAGGCAGCATCAATCGCACTTATAATATGATTAGCCACAACAACTAAAACAGCTTTAGAAGCAACATTATAGTAATCGTTGGCTTTACCCCGTTCAAATGAATAATATTTAAAATTTGTAGTTAAATTGCTTCTAGTCGGATCGTAAAATGGTTTAGTCGGGTCATCGACATAATCATCCCAACCGACATTATATTGCGAGTATTTGCCTATAAGTT
>PLNZ01000124.1 GCA_003142915.1 Ignavibacteriales bacterium
CAACTTGTTTTTATCGGGTTGCTATTTGTTATAAGGATTTCATCCCTACCGGGGTTAAGAAAAAATTGCATGTATGTTTTAAGGGACACCGGTAGGAAGTAAAATGAATAAAGAAAGAAGGGACGGGTTTTTACCTGTCCCTTCTTATTGATAAACAATTTAAGGCAGCATACTGCCTTCCTGCCCTTTTGCTTCACTAAATTTTAATTCCACAGGAGATTTTGACGGAATGCCGTTTTCGATAGAGGCAAGTTTAATCTTACCTTCTTTCAAATTTTTATAAAGGAGATCATTATCCATTAAGTAATAGAACTGTTTCCTGAATTCATCAAGGGATATTCCGCAGGTTGCCGCATACTTAGCCAATTCATGCGGATCGTCAAAATCAGCCTGATTTAATCTAAGCATGTATCTTCTTGCAATATAAAATGATTCTGATGAAGGGTCAACCATTCTGACTCTGGTTTTCTTTGTAACGGGATCTAAAATATCTGAGAAATACATCGGCACAAAGTATCCGTTTTGAATTGAAACCATTGCGCCGGTACCGCCGGATAAAATAAATTGCGCTGCTGCAAAACCGAGGTCGCGGGTATATTCCATATCAAAAGGAATCGGGTCGGCGCAGCGAAGTTCATAGCCTATATTCTTGGCTACAACCGTAGCTTTTATATTGAACTCTTTTAATCTTTCCTGCACTTTATATTTCAAAATTTCACCGAAGTTAACTTCTGCAATCCGGATGTTATCATGCGCATCTCTTTCAACAGTCATCATCGGATCAATATCTTCGGCTTTTAAATGCTCAACCAAACCCTCAGCAATAATGGCAACACCGTCTTTTCTTCCGTAGCTTAGGCGCTTAATTATTGCACCGACAAGAATGTCAACAATATTACGAATACGCATATCGTTTCCCCCAAATTCTTCGGGAATCAATGTAAGAGTAGCGCCCGTAGCTTTTCCGATTCCAAGAGCAAGATGTCCTGCTTTTCTTCCCATTGATACCACAAAATACCACCGGGATGTAGTTTGAGCATCAACCATTAAATTCTTAACTAATTCAACCCCTATGTGGCGGGCAGTTTGGAAACCAAATGTGGAAATGCCGTGAGGAAGATCGAGATCGTTATCAATTGTCTTTGGCACATGAACAACCTTTATCCTGCCGTCTGCCATTTCATCCACTTTTAAAGCGCTGTAAGCAGTATCATCGCCGCCGATAGTAATTAATTTGTCCACATTAAGACGTAATAATGATGTAACGGTATTTTCAAGATGTTTTTTATCTTTTGTGGGATTATTCCTGGCAATTCCTATATATGAACCGCCCCTGAAATGGATACGGCTGACATTTTCAATTGTTAATTCTTCAACATGCGAAATATCGCCTTCCATAATCCATTTGAAGCCGTCTTTTATACCAAGAACTTCAACACCCTCTAATGCAGCACGAATTGTTGCCGCACCGATAACACTATTAATACCAGGCGCCGGTCCACCGCCGACCAATATCGCTAACTTTTTAGGCGCAATAGCCATCGTCTCAACTCCTTAATTTAGATATTATTATTATTATTTTTTAGTTATTTTGCTGCCAATCTGCCTTGCGGCGGACAGGCTTGCCCGACCAGGCGGGTATTTCACCCTTACAGGGTGAAGAAAATTAAATATTTCATCCGTTCGGGATTAAGAACAAATTGCACAATTCCAATAAAATAACGGGTATTATGAGATAATTAAAGAATTTTAAGCTTAGCAAATTTTAGCATTAATTGTTTCACATTATTCCCCTCGAATACAACCGTAGCTTTCTGCATATCGCCGGCACCCACAACCATAGTTACCTTACCAAGACCGAATTTCTCGTGCATAACCCGGCTGCCGGGTCTTAAAGATTTATTATCCTGGTCAAAATTCTCGTAGTCCACATTTTCAAAATATTCATAATACATTTCTTTTTTAGACTTCCGCAAGGAAGATTTTCTACCGATAGCGCCGTTAATTTCACTATAAGTAGCAGGGTCCAATTCATCAATAAACCTTGACCTGCTTTGGTATGCTACTTCTCCGAAGCGGTAGCGTGAACGGGCGTGAGAAATATATACTTTTTTCTCTGCGCGCGTTACCGCAACATAAAATAATCTTCTCTCCTCTTCCAGAGTTGCATCGGAGCTAAACCGGTTTGATAAAGGGAAAATATCTTCTTCACATCCGGAGATAAACACCACAGGGAATTCAAGTCCTTTTGCGCTGTGAATAGTTAAGAAAGTAACGGCATTCTTACCTTCTTCGTATGAATCAACATCGGACATTAAAGAAACATCTTCAAGAAACTGTTCAAGCTTAGCTTCTTTATAAGTATTGGAAAATTCACTTAAAGCAGAAAGCAATTCATTTATATTCTCCCAGCGTGCAATTGATTCAGGCGTATTTTCTTCCTTAAAAACTCGTAAAACACCAAGTTCATCAACTAAAGCCCTGGAAAGTTCGCCTACGGACAGCTTGTCTTTTAAACCCATATACTTATCAAGAAGAATCTTAAATGCCTTAACATTTTTCTGAATTCTTTCTTTAATATCAATTACTTCAAACACACGCGCCATAGTATCGAATAAAGACAGATTCAATTTGCGGGCAAAAGCGGTCATTCTTTTAATAGTGGTACTGCCAATACCTCTTTGCGGAAAGTTCATTATGCGTAATAAGCTTTCCTCATCATTTTGATTGGAAATAACACGCAGGTATGCAATTATATCTTTAACTTCTTTCCGTTTGTAAAATTCCGTACCGCCTATAATTCTATATGGAATTTTTTCCCTTCTGAATATATCTTCCAAAGTTCTTGATTGAGCGTTAGTTCTATAAAGGATGGCAAAATCCTTCAAAGATAATTTTTTCTTCGATATTTCATGTTTAATGTATTTTGAGATTTGGAAAGCTTCATCTTTTTCATCCGAACATTTAACCAGTGTGAGCAGTTCGCCGTCGTTATTCTCCGTCCATAGAGTCTTTATAATTTGAGTTTTATTATTTTTTATAACTGAATCAGCCGCCGCAAGGATAGATTTTGTAGAGCGGTAATTTTGTTCCAGCTTGAAAATTTTGTGTTTCGGGAAATCCGTTTCAAAATCGAGCATATTGGCTAAGTTAGCGCCGCGCCAACTGTATATACTTTGAGCGTCATCGCCTACAACGCAGATTTTACCGTCGCGTGAGGTCAGCATCTTTAATAGTTCATATTGAGCTTTATTTGTATCCTGGAATTCATCAACAAGCAGGTACTCAAATCTCTTTTTATACTTCTGATGTATCTTCGGGTTGTCTTTGAATAAATCAATCGGCTTAAGAAGCAGATCATCAAAATCCATTGCATTATTTTCAACAAGTCTTTTCTGGTATTCTTCAAAAACTTCGGCAATTTTTTCATCGATAAATGACTTCATATGATTCTTTTTAAACTCGGCAGGAAGTATCATATGATTCTTCAGATTGCTGATTCTATGCCTGATTGAGTTTGTGGTAACACCTTCAATTTCAATTTCCATATTAGTCAGAATATTGGAAACCAGGGAAAGAGAATCTTCCGTATCATAAATCGAAAAGTTACTTCTATACTCAAGATTTTTCGCTTCAATTCTAAGTATTTTTGCGAAAATCGAATGAAAAGTACCCATCCATATATGATTAGCCTTACTGCCCGACAGCTCTTTAATCCGGTTTTTCATCACATTTGCAGCTTTATTTGTAAAAGTTAAAGCAAGGAGGCTTTCGGGGTTGAAACCATTTTCAATTAGATATGCTACTTTAAAAGTGAGTACCCTTGTCTTACCGGAACCTGCACCCGCTACTATCATTTGCGGTCCGTTGATATACTCTACAGCTTTTCTCTGTTCACTGTTTAACAATTTTAGATTGATCATATTCCCAGTTTTTCTGAATTAGATCTTTTTTAAGGTGCAAATATATGGAATTATCTATCGAATTGAAAGGACAAAAAATGGTTCAAAAAGAGAATTATGCTTATTGATGTGAACATATTTATTACCGGCAGAGCTGCCCGGTTCAAAATGCATTGTAATATCAATCCACAGTATTTTCTTTCTTGCTAAGATTAGCTGCTACAAATGGTTAGATAAATCACAATATTATATATAATGATCAATTTTGTTGCGGCAAACATTATAGTTTCTTACATTTCTATTGAAAATTATATTAAAACAATCCCCAAAAATATAAAAGGTGAAATTATGTTAAATGAAAAAATTCAAAAAGCCTTAAATCATCAATTAAATCTTGAACTATCTTCATCGTATGAATATCTGGCAATGTCTGCTTTTTTTGAGTCATTAAATTTTTCCGGTTTCGCATCATGGATGAGAATTCAATCGCAGGAAGAGAACGGACATGCTGCAAAAATTTATGATTATATTCTTTTATCCAACAGTAAAGTTGAACTTGCACAAATAAATGCACCGTCATTAGTTTATAAAACCCCGAAAGGTGTTTTTGAAGCCACTTATAAACATGAACAGAAAGTTACCGCATCGATTCATAATCTTGCAGGTTTGGCAATAGATACTAAAGACTACGCAACCGGTAACTTCTTACAGTGGTTTGTGAACGAACAGGTTGAAGAAGAAGCGAATGCTTTAAAGATACTTGAAAGAATAAAAATGATTGAAGACAGCAAAGGCGGGGTGTTATATTTAGATAAAGAATTGGGCAAAAGAGCAAAGAGCGTTTAAAAAAATTGTTTTTACGCACCTTACAATAGCTATTGATTACTCGAGTTATACAGTTATTTAAATTTCATTAAATAGCCCCGACTTTTAGAGGCTGTGTGAAAATTC
>PLNZ01000162.1:0-130 GCA_003142915.1 Ignavibacteriales bacterium
AGATCACTTTGTGGATAAACATGTTTGACAAGGCCAATTCTATGAGCTTCATTTGCATTCAATTTATCCGGGCAGTTTATTGAAACTATTGCAACCGGTTCATTTATATCTAATAAAATATTCCGGTATA
>PLNZ01000162.1:141-2964 GCA_003142915.1 Ignavibacteriales bacterium
CTAAATCCAAATTTGGATACATCTTCAAGATAATTACTATTTCCGGATTCAGGCTTAAATTGATGTAATTTTTGGAAATAAGTATAATCTGCCGAGACCTCTATAACAGGCATAAAAAGGACAACTTTTTCAACAAGTGGTGGGAAATAATACCGTGCTCCTAGACTAACAGGAAGAGCATTAGTTGAATAATTTGAATAGTCGGTAGTCTCATAATATGACTGTGCGCCTGAGTATTGATCGAATCCTATTTTTCCGAATAGAAACACAGGAAGAAATTCGTTATCCGTATATGAAATCTCTACATCAAAGCCGTAACCAACATCAGTTGAATTTGCAAAGTAATTTACCGGCAGTCTTGGGCCAACACCAAAAGAAATAAAAACTCCTGTCGCGTTGTCTATAGGAACCTTTTGTGCAAAAGCAGCGCTTAAANNCTAATTTCTTCATTACTACATAATTAAATTTTAACTAATTAAAGTACAAAATTAAGATTTCTTCTAAACAATATCAGGTTTTGTTTTTCTTAATATAACAGAACAAGCAATTAATACAAGCGTAATTCCTAATTGTGCANNGGTGTATATTTTTACTTACGTCAAAGAAACCCTCCCATATTTCATATTTAGATGCAAAAAGCATATGAATCAGTGTCTGTGAGCTGCTTCCGAATGCCAATATATTGCTCCAAAGAATTGTAAAAAGGATAATGGAAAACCAATAAACATTCTGAAAATATCTTATAATTAGTACTGCCGATGTAAGAATAAACACCAAAGAAAATATATCAAAATAATTAATCTTTGTTTTATTAAATGATATAAAAATAAACATAAAGCATGATAACGCTATTAGAAATGAAGAGAAGAAATTAAACTTTACCAATGGCTGAATTAGAATTAAAAATGCGGCAAACAATAAAAGATGCGGTAAATTCCAGATAATATAAAGGGGATAATCTATTATGGAAGACAATCCGAATTCATAAAAATAATCGGGGTCTCCTACTTCAATTTGTTTAAACAAATAAAGAGATGCAAACAAGATAATCAATGGCAGAAATATCCACCCGAGCGGCTGAAAAGTTTTATTATATGGCGGATGTATAAGTATTTCTTTAATATCATCAAGCTGCGAATTACGGTAGATTATAAAGAACGGCAGAACGAGGCTTATGTAAAAACGAAAGCCTGCTAAAATGATATATGTATCAAACCCATAATATTTCAACAGTACTCCGGCAACATTTATTATTATAATTAAAAAGAATATTGAAACAATTTTTACCCTATTATCCATTAATTTTCACTCCTATTGTCCCTTGAAAATCTTATCCCGATAACCTCCGGGAGGGAGTTGATTTTTTAATTCCTTTTTGATTATTTCAGTTCCTGCGCCATACTTATAAACAAGTTTTCCGCCAAGTTCCCCTGTTTTATATATGAGGAATACTCCTATTAAAGACAAGATTACAAATGAATATATTATTACTCCGGAAAAGTTTTTTTTCAACACAATAAATGAACGAAATACTAAAAGTCCTGAAAAATACCAGAGTGTAAAATTTGCATAATTTACATGCTCACTAACTGCTTCAAGGGGGATTATTGTCCTGATTTTATTTAATTGTTGAACAGTATCCACTGCAGAATTCCCCGTAAGTACAGCGGCAATTGCCCCAACTATTCCTATAAATAAAATCANNTGAGATATGCTGATTTTGAAAAGAAATCTCTCTTAAATAATGCTCCAATAATTTCCAACAAAGCATAAATTATAAAAAGAGCTATAGGATAATGAACAACCCTAGGATGCAGTTGAGAAAGGAATTCCATTTTTATTCCGTTTTTTGTCGATTAAAATTTCCGGATACAAATTTTGCAGTCATTTTTTTATTTA
Source organism: Ignavibacteriales bacterium (assembly GCA_003142915.1). Taxonomy (GTDB): domain Bacteria; phylum Bacteroidota; class Ignavibacteria; order Ignavibacteriales; family Ignavibacteriaceae; genus FEN-1297. The sequence goes on from PLNZ01000162.1 coordinate 2,041, forward strand.
CTATATCAAATAATTTTATTAGCAGATGATAGTATCGTTATTTACATTTTAATATTTCACTTTATAAAGAAATAGGCCATTTGCAGGAACTGCTTCACCGGCAAACTCTCTATCTTTTGTAGAGAAGATATCTTCAATAAATTTTTCATTTTGATTTTCTTTTAATGCTTTAATTAATGTCCCAATTATTGTTCTAACCATACCGTGTAAAAATCTGTCCGCCTCAATAAAAAATATTATCAATCCTTTTGTCTCTTTCCATCGTGCTTCATATACATTACAGACCTTATTCTCAGTTTCAGTATTTTTTCTTGCAAATGATGTAAAATCCTTTTTACCTAGAAGAGATAGACAAAGTTTGTTTAATAATTTACAGTCTAACGTTTCATGATAGTAATATGAATACTTTTGAAAAAACGGCGACTTAAAATTTGAAAAAAGATAGATATAGCATCGTCTCCTTGCATCAAATCTTGCGTTAAATACTTCATCAATTTGTCCCATCTCCAAAATAGAAATATCCTTGGGCAAAACTGAATTCAGTGAGTGTTTGAATTTATAAGTATCAATTTCATTTTCTGTCTTAAAGTTTGCGACCTGTCCCAATGCATGAACGCCCGAGTCGGTTCTTCCCGAGCCTATTAAATTCACTTTAACCTTAGAAATTATTTCTATTTTATCCGTAATTATCTGCTGAATCGTAGGCGCATTTTGCTGAATTTGCCAACCGCGATAGTTTGTTCCATCATATTGCATGACGAGTTTATAGTTCTTCAATTGAAAATTTCTAATTTAATATTTATTAAATGGCACTGTGAATTTAATCAAAATTTTTATTTTTAAAGGCATTATCTACAGAAAATGCCCTTCTCCCTATGTTGACGATATTCAGTATTCATATATGTCAAAAACCAGATTATTCCC
>PLNZ01000403.1 GCA_003142915.1 Ignavibacteriales bacterium
AACAACTAGGTTGAATGTTTAATAAATACTACCGGTTGTTGGCAATAGAGACGACTTATTGATTTGTTGTTGCAAAACAAAAACTAATGAACAATTTTGTACCCACTAGTTTCTCTTGAAAGTAGTTCTTTATTAAAGGAAAAAATAAATGTAATAGCAGAGGCAAGAAGCTACTTTAAAAACGGGGCGAAACTGAAAAGCCAAAAACATAAATAAATTAATAAAAAGGAATATCTATGGAAGGACAGAATCAAAACCAAATTGTTGTGGTTAAAACTAAGAAAAGTATGGGCGTTACAATACTCCTCTCAGTATTGTTCGGCCCGGTAGGAATGTTTTATTCAACTGTAACAGGCGCTATTATAATGATAATTGTAAGCATTCCGGTTGCATTATTCACGGTGGGCATTGGCCTATTGCTTACCTGGCCAATTTGTATAATCTGGGCCGCAGTTGCTGCTAATAATTATAATAAGAGCTTAAATACATAAAAAACGTTTTTAATTGTAAGCATCATTGTCGGTTATTGTTAAACATTATACGATAACAAAACAAAAACAGTGGAGTTTTGAGTCCACTTAAATAATGAAACAAATAAAATTAACTTTATAAGGAGAAAAAATGAAAAGGAAAAAAAATATTTGTTCAATGTTGGTGCTAATCCTGCTCTCTTTATTATTTTCAGCTTGCGCAACTTCAAAACAAACTTCAGGACGTAAGATTGATGAAGTTAAAGTCAGTCAAATAAAAGATGGAGCAACTTCATTGAATGATATAATTGCATTATTTGGAGCGCCTCAGGCCACCTCATCAATCGGAAACAAAACTTTGTATATCTATAAATACTGTGTAAGTGAAGGCAGCGGCATATATACTGCTTATACGTCTTCTGTAAGCCGAACAGAGAGTTGTGATGAGTTAGTAGTTACTTTCAATCAAGATGCAAAAGTTGAAGCTCATAGTTTTCAAAAAGATAATAACAGGTAAATCATTTTGGGTTGAAAACTACTTAAACTGACCATGACTTCAATGTGTTCAGCAAAAATAATTATTGATTAAATTAAAATTAGGAGATATCATGAAAAAAATAATACTAATTATAGCGGTTCTGTTCGTGGTTAATAGTCTAATTGCTCAATCAAAAGAAGCAATTTTAATAAACTCAGGACTAAGTGTCCCGTCATCCACACAATATTTCTCAGATTACTGGAATGCAGGTTTCAATTTTGGAGGGGGTTTTGAATACTACCTGAATTCTAATACCGCACTTCAGGTGTATATTGACTATAACCACTTTCCGTTTGATGATCAGAAAGCGATAGCTGCGCTCGACCTTAGTTCAAGCACCATTAGTTCCGGCGGCGGAGCAAATATTTTAAATATAAGCGTTGATGTTAAATACCTTTTAACGAATGATAAAACATTTTCACCATATATTTTAGGAGGTATTGGCTATTTTAACTTTTCATTATCTGATTTATCTTCTTCAGATCTATATGGTGACTCACATTCGGCGACTGGTGGATCCGTGAGTGCATTCTCAATAAATTTTGGATCTGGCGCTGAATTCATGGTTTCCTCTGACATTTCCATATTTGCAGATGCCAGATATGTTCTTGGTTTTACTAATAATAGTACCGTTAATTTTACTCTGGATCAAAATGTTCAACCATATACTTTATCCGACAATACACACTATATCCCTTTAAGAGTAGGCGTTTCTTATAATTTGTAATTCCAATTACCAGCGAATANNTAAAAATGGCTTTATGGCTTTAGGTTCATATAATTTTATAGCAAATGTATGCGATTGTATGCATCAACTGAAGTACATAGTACCGTAAGCAGTTGCTGAATTATATTTCTGATCCTTTGGCCTGGTTTGCGTATGGTGGGTTAATGCAGCTAAAATATATCCGAAAGCACAATGCTAATTGATAAGCAAAATTATTTCTAACATGAAAATTCTATTTCCCATTATAGTTATTCTAAGCAGCTATCGATTGAATTCTCAAGTAACCGATAGTTATAAACTTGAGGATACAGTGGTAGTAGTGGGTAAAAAACAAACAGAGAATAATATAAACCAACAAGAAATAAATCCGGAAGATTTCCATTCATCGGGGTTAACGAACTATGATTTAATGAATTATCTGAGGATCATCGGAACAAATTCGGCGTTGGATTTTGATGTTGTGCCTTGTATANNCTGTCCCATTCCAATCCCGCCTTTTAGGCTTGCAAAGCGGATTAAATTCCCTGTTATATTCTCAAATGTCTTTGGTGGAAACTCAATCCTTGAACGGCTATGATAAACCTCTAAAATTGAAGTTAAAAACAAATAATGTTGATACTTCTCAAATTCATATTAGTTCTGATATTAATATCCTTCATATGGAAAACGCGATATCTTTACCTATTAATAACCTGAATGGCGGGATAACTATTGGCTATAATAGATCTTTATTGGAAACAATTGAACCATTTTTAGGAAGAAATATTAATACAAATGACTTTGAATATAAAAAATTTCCATTCTTTCAGGGTTTCCAGGTACTTGGAGAATTCAGAACTAACAATGTTGTTATCAGGCCTATTTTTATTTATTCTGATGATATTGGAACTTTTAAACTGTCCAATTTACCTGAAGGCACTTATAAATTGATGGTTGATTTTATAGGGTATAAAGTATATGAGAAGAAAAATATAG
>PLNZ01000352.1:0-1757 GCA_003142915.1 Ignavibacteriales bacterium
CAAAGCAACTATACTGGAATTCAGGATGCCCTCCAATACATTTTTCAAAGCCATTTACAAGTTTTACTTTAAAAATATTCTCCCTGTAGCAGGGAGAATTATTTCCGGGGACAAAGCAGCCTATAAATATCTTCCCAGCTCGGTAGAAGAATTTAATGAAAAAATAAATATACTGGAATTATTAAAAAAATCCGGTTTTCAAAAAATAGAAAAGCATGCATTAACTTTAGGAATTGTTCAGGTGATAATAGCAAATAAATGAACTATTTTATATTATAATTGCTTTCAAAATTAAACTATATAATTTTTTAAAAGCTATGGCTCTGTGACTAATTTTATTTTTCTCTTCCAGGCTTAGTTCGCCTGATGTTAATGTGTATCCTTCGGGCAAAAACAAAGGGTCATAACCAAAGCCGTTTTTTCCTCTCGGCATCTTAATTATCCGGCCTTTTACTTCTCCATAAGCCGTTAAAAATTTACCCCCATCAAAATATGCGGAAGAACAAACAAACTTCGCATGATGAGGCTCAGAAAATCCATCTAACTCATATAAAAGCCTTTCATTATTTTCTTCATCAGTAGCGCTTTCACCTGCATATCTTGCTGAAAATACGCCCGGTCTTCCATCCAATTGTTCAACAACTAATCCGGAATCGTCACCCATCGTTGGTATGCCGTATGTCTTAAAAATTAATTCAGCTTTTATCTTTGCATTTTCTTCAAAAGTAAGGCCGTCTTCAATTATTTCGGGTACATTACTCAATTCAAATAAAGAAACAAGCCTTATAGGACTATTTTTAAATATATCATTTACTTCTCTTATTTTCCCCGGGTTTTTAGTAGCGAATATTATTTCTCTCATATTAATTTAATATTAAATTTTTTGATAAATAACTTTTTTGTTTTGCTAATGGGTTTGCCCAATTCATCACTGCAAAAGCAAGAAAAAATGCTTTTTCAGGATAATTAACAAAATATTTAGGCAGGCAATTTTTAGAAACTACTCGTTTCTAATTATCCGCTCCGGAATTTTTTGTCTCATTAAAAATATCATCCATTATTTCAAAGGCATATCTTAAATGAGGAATTACAATTGATCCGCCAACTATTAGCGCAATATTAAAACTTTCCATTAGCTCTTCTTTTGAAGCGCCCTCCTGTATAGACCTGTCAATATGATAGAAAATACAGTCGTTACACCTTAATACCATCGAGGCAACCAGTCCCATTAATTCTTTAGTTTTTGCCGGAAGAACTCCTTCGATATATGCTTTATTATCCAGCGCAAATAATTTATTAAAATCTTTAAAGCCTGAATTCAGAATTTTATCATTCATATCAAGCCTGTATTTTCTTATTTCGGATGTTGCTTTTTTCATTACTTACGGTTTTTTTTATTTTCAATAAATATCAATTGCTGATTCAATAGATTTCATCCTAGTAAAGGCAAACACGGCCGATAGAGCCGGATTATTACACACCAATATTAGAAAGAGAAGAAATAACAATATTAATATCCCCGGTTAGCTTGGGATGAGAAATTTCAAATTTCTCAGCTGTTTCTTTTAGAGAAGTTAACAGTTTAGATGTCCCTGTATCAGGTAATTTTTCATTTTTTTCAAGAATATTTTGAATATCTGCTATCAATTCGTGCAAAACTTTTACCGATTCTTCATCGATATTTTTTGAATCCTTCAATTCTTTATGAAGATTCTTAAGTGATTCTCTTAATTTTTCCATATTTATTTTCTTTTAGA
>PLNZ01000352.1:1829-29715 GCA_003142915.1 Ignavibacteriales bacterium
ATTAATTGATAATCAAACATTTTTTAAAAATCCAATTTCTAAAGTTTTGCATGCAAAATAGCCGGTAAATTAGCTTGATTATTATAATGATATATTATTTATTTCTAAAATAATACTTATTCCGTTTAATAAATAATTAAATTATTTTTAATAAATAGAATTATTTTGATACAGAATCAGGACTTATTGCATCAAATTAATTATTCCACAAATATAAAAATCGATGAAGACAATTTTTAAAAATTTATACTTGTTTTTACTATTAACAACACTTATCTCATTACTGATGCCTTTCAAGCTGGAAGCCCAGTATTTTGGACGTAACAAGGTAATGTATGATGAGTTCAACTTCAAAATACTTCATACAAAACATTTTGATATATACTATTATAATGAAGAAGAAGGCGCTGTAAAATATGCCGCTGCCATGGCGGAACGCTGGTATACCCGGCATTCTGAATTACTGAATGATACACTCGACGGTTCGCAGGCGTTAATTTTATACGATGGTTTCCCACAGTTTATTGAGACAAATGTTTCGCAGGAAATGATAGGGCAGGGTACCGGCGGTTTTACCGAGCCTTTAGAAAGAAGAATCGTTCTTCCATTTGCCGGACCGCTTGCAGAAACCGATCACGTAATAGGACATGAGCTTGTACATGCTTTTCAATTTGATATAACGAGCAAGCATAATCTTAAAAAGGGAGGTTTACCCGCTGCTGCACAAATGCCCCTTTGGTTCGTTGAGGGAATGGCTGAATATTTATCCATTGGACCGAAAGATCCAAATACTGCAATGTGGATGCGGGAGGCATCACAAAAAGAGCTGCCGGATATTTCAGATCTTTCAAGCTCAAGGTTTTTCCCATACCGCTATGGGCAATCACTGCTTGCTTTTATCGGCGGCAAGTATGGCAATGATAAGATTGAAGAATTACTAAGACAAATGGCAATTAAGCAAAGCGTAAAAGATGCTTTCATAGAAGTTTTTAATATTACACCCGATTCTCTTTCCCAACAATGGCATGCTGCGCTTCATGCTCAGTATGATTCTCTTGCAAAAATAACCTCTTCGCCAGACAAATACGGAGATATACTGATATCTGATAAAAAAAACGGCGGGGATTTGAATATTTCCCCCTCATTAAGCCCGGATGGGAAGCATTTAATTTTCTTTTCATCCAAAGATCTTTTTTCGATTGACCTGTTTTTAGCGAATGCAAAGACTGGAAAAATAGAAAGAAATATTTTCAAGACTGAATTTAATACACATCTTCAAAACTTAGAGTTCATAAGTTCTTCCGGCGCATGGAGTCCCGACGGTAACAAATTCGTTTTTGCCGCAGTAGAAGACGGCAGGCCGGTACTTACTATTCTGGATGTAAATGATGCAAGCGTAAAACAGGTAATTCGTTTCCCTAAACTTGCGGAAATATTTAGTCCTGCATGGTCGCCCAATGGAAGGTATATTGTTTTTTCGGCTTTAGCAGGCGGATTGACAAATCTTTTTATCTATGATCTAGACACGGGAACTTCACGTCCTTTAACAGATGACGCTTATGCAGAACTTCAACCTGCATGGTCGCCCGATGGCAAATACATTGCGTTTGTAACAGACAGATTTACAACTAAACTGTCTGATATTGATTTAGGCAATTATCAAATTGCCTTAATGAATTTTGAGACAGGTGAAATAAAAGAATTAAATGGTTTCGAAGACGGTAAAAATATTAACCCGCAGTGGTCGCATGACGGTAATGATATTTATTTTATTTCAGATCATAATGGCATAGATAATATTTACAGAAAAAATATTTCCGGCGGGCAAATCTACCAAATAACAAATTTATTCGGAGGTGTAAGCGGAATAACTGCAATAAGCCCCGCAATGTCATTATCAGCCGATTCAAACAAAATGGTTTATAGCGTATTTCAAAACAATAAATATGTTATTTATTCTATTGACACTTTAGATATTCTAAAAGGCAATAGCATACAGCCTGATTTTGCAACTGGCGATCCGGCGCTTTTACCCCCGCCGAAACAAATTAATAGTTTTTTTGTAAATAATTTAGCTAACCCTATAAAAGGACTTCCCAGCGATACCGCAACATATTTAATAACGGATTATAGCCCTTCACTTAAATTAATCGGAGTCGGACAGCCGTCTGTTGCTGCCGGTGTTGATCCTTTTGGTACATTTATTGGCGGCGGTATTGCTTTATTCTGGAGTGATTTACTTGGGAATCATAATCTTGCAACTGCCCTGCAAGTTTCGGCGGGCAGCCAAATTACATATATTTCCGGGTTATTAGGCTATATGAATACTGCAAGCAGACTAAACTGGGGTGGGGTTATTCAACAAGTTCCATACTTCTATTCCTATTATGCGGCAGGATATGATTCGGTAAATGGACAGCCGGCTTATGTTGAGCAGGAATATATTTATCAGGAAACTGATAGAGAGGTTGCAGGAATTATCTCTTATCCCATCAGTGAAGTTTCCAGAATTGAATTCACACTTGGATATATGAATATTAGTTTTAGTACTGAAGTTACAACACAGGCCTATTCTCAAAACGGAACTTTAATTGAAAACCAGACCCAGCAATTACCTTCCGTAGGTGCTATTAATTTAGCTACCACCAGCATAGCTTATATATTTGATAATAGTTATTACGGCGCTACCGGGCCTCTTCTGGGTTCCCGCTATCGTCTTGAAGTATCACCAAATTACGGCAATTTAGCGTGGACAGATATCCTCGCAGATTACCGGATATACTTCATGCCTGTAAGGCCATTTACTATTGCAGCACGAATTCTTTCTTATGGGCGTTATGGCAAAAGTGCGGAAGATGACCGTTTAACACCTGAATTTCTTGGCTATCCCGGGCTTGTGCGGGGTTACGACATAAATTCATATTCCGATGAGTCATATACTAATTTAGAAGGCAGCAAAATTTTAGTCGGAAATCTTGAGTTGCGCTTCCCCCTTTTAGGCATATTTGGTATTGGAGATGGATTTTACGGCTATTTCCCGGTCGAGTTTGCCGGATTTTACGATACAGGCGTTGCCTGGTATAATGATGAAAAGCCATCGTTTTTAGGTGGCGATAGAACACCCGTAAGCAGTGCTGGGGTTGGTCTAAGAATTAATCTTTTCGGGTATGCTGTGGGAGAGGTTGATTATGTGCATCCATTCGATCATCCCGGAACAAATTACGTATGGGAATTTAATTTACTGGAAGGATTTTAGAAATAAAAAATCTATTAACAAAAATATAGTGACAGGTGGCAACCTGTCACTACCGTTGTTAAAAAATCAATTACTTCCACTATTCAATTTAACATCTGCCCAAAATTTTACCGGTTGATTTGAAGAACTGCTGGAACCACTGCCTTGTCCGCCGTGACCATGTCTTCTACCGCCGCTGCGCATTCCGTTGCCTTCGCCGCCATAATCATTTCCATTGCCTATACCTTCACCTGATGTAGGTTCACCGCCGCCTTCGCCGGAAGTTTTATCTCCCACACCTTTATTCTTTTTTGTTTCCGTATTTCCTGTCTCTAAGCCAACACTAATAGTGCTGCCGGTAGTTGCCCCGACGGCAAAACTATATGCGTTTTTCATTGCAATTGGTATTTTAAATTCATAAACCATTCTATAATCTTTCACGGTCATCTTAAGCTCGATACCCTTTAATTCCGAGATAGGAAATCTTGTAGCTTCATCGTGAGCATCGATAACTTCAATTTCGGTTTGATTTTTTAAAAACATATCTCCCATTTTCCCTTTATCAGTAGCACCCGCCGGCTGTCCCTTATCGCCCAGACCTTCTTGCCCGTCATCAGGATCACGCCTTCTGCCTTCTGCCTGATCCTCTCCCGGCTGAAACGCATCATTATTCATATTTTTCATCCTAATCGGGAATCGGATACCAAATTTTCTATCACCCTTGTCTTCATTATCAAACCAAATGGTAAGTCCCGTCACCAAGATTTTTCTTTCAAGCTGCTGATCGGTGGTTACTAAACAGAGGTATAGACAATCATTATCATTCTGGACACCTACGAGAGAATTAATATCTTCATAAAACACAAGTGAATTGCTCCAGTCACTGTCATTTCCATCAATTGTAATATTTTGGGTGCGCCATTTGCTGTTTAATTCCTTATCACCGCATCCGGCAAAAGTAATTACAATGAACAGAAGGAATAAAAGTAATCCATTTAGTATAATACCTTTTCCTTTCACTTTGGTCTCCTTTGTTAATTGGTAGATAATCTCTTCGTTAGACAACTGAAAAATCGGAAATATTTAAAGGGTATGATTTTTCGACCATTAATTTTTAAGATTAATAGACTGCCGGAAAGATAATAAATTCCGGTGAAAAAATTTTTAAACCATTCAGATAATTGATGCAATAAAATATGCCGCAGCAGAAATAGCCGCTGAAACCGGGATAGTGAAAATCCATGCCCAGACTATCTTGCCGGCTACACTCCATCGTACTGCCATAAGTCCTTTTATTGAGCCGACCCCGGTAATAGCCCCGGTGATTGTATGTGTTGTACTAACGGGAATTCCCAGAGCTGTGGATAAGAATAAAGTTATAGCTGCGGCGGTTTCAGCGCAAAAGCCATCCACCGGCTTAATTTTGGCAACTCTCTGCCCCATTGTTTTAACAATTTTCCATCCGCCGAACATTGTTCCGCAAGCCATCGCAGCTTGGCAGGACAAAACAACCCAAAGCGGAATGTAAAAACTGTTAAGCAAATGAGCACTGAATAAAAGTCCTCCTATAATGCCCATAGTTTTTTGCGCATCATTTCCGCCGTGACCAAGACTGTAGAGAGAAGCAGAAATTAGCTGCCCTTTTCTGAAAATATGATCAACCTGCTGAGGAGCTTTTCTGCGGAAACCCCGATAAACCAGCACACCGATTATTACACCAAGAAATAAACCAAGAACCGGTGAAACAAAAATAAATAAAACTGTTTTTAAGATACCTGAAGAAATCAGGGATGATGGTCCCGCTTTAACTAAAGCAGCGCCCATCAGACCACCGATAAGCGCATGAGAAGAACTTGTCGGTAGGCCTAAATACCAGGTTATGAGGTCCCAAAAACAGGCTCCTGCTAAAGCAGCAAAGATGATATTCGCATCTATAACTTCAATATTAATAATGCCCTTTTCAATTGTACCAGCAACATGAAGACCGAAAACCAGGAAAGCGATAAAATTAAAAAATGCTGCCCATAATACAGCTAAACGCGGTGAAAGCACTCTTGTGGATACAACAGTGGCTACTGAGTTAGCCGCATCATGAAAACCATTTAAGAAGTCAAAAGATAACGCAAGAAGGACGAGAAGAATTACTGCTAAAGTCACCGCTACGCCTGCTTTACAATTATTGTTTCAATTACTTTAGCTACATCATCGCATTGATCCAATAATTTTTCGGCAGTCTGGAAGATATCTTTCCATTTCATAATATAAACAGCATCATAATTTCCGCTGAACAATTCGGCTATTGCTTCATTTCTAAGCTGGTCGCCCAGACTTTCAAGCCTGTCAACTTCAATATAATGTTCTTTTACAGATGTAAAACTCTTATTATTGCGCAAGCCCTTTATAGCTACTGAAATTGAATAAACAGCGCTATCAACAAGCTTAAGAACTTCAACAAACTTTTTATCTATTCCATTAATATTATAAATTTTCATCAGATTGGAAAGCTTCAACACCATATCTATAATGCTGTCTAATTCATGGGCTAAAGAGTGAATATCTTCCCTGTCGAGGGGAGTAATAAAAGTTTTATTTAATTTTTCAAATATCTCATAGGTAACTTTATCGGCAGCAAGTTCTATTTCTTTAATTTTTACAATATCATCTTCCCGGATGCATCCCCGTTCAACAATTTCCTGTAAAAATTTTGAAGCGCTTATGGAATAAGCCGAAAGCTTATCGAACATGTTAAAAAACTCATACTCTTTTGGGAGTAAACTAAAGCCCATTTTGACCCTCAATTTATTTAACTATTCTACAAAAATACGAGTATTTTGGGATAGGATAAATAAAAAAGTGAAAAAAGAATATAGGCAAAAACTATTCCATTAACTTCCCTAAAAAAGCTGTAAAAAGTTTGAAATTTTAATATTTTTTGCCGATTTATATAAATATTTATCCTAAAAACAGGCAAAGCAAACTGCTTGATCTATATATTAATTTTCTTCCACTCAACAATCGCATTGAAAACCTGTTTATTATTATTGTTAAGGTTAATAGCCTCAACAAAATGAGTTTCATTTTTAGATGATATTTTATTTACATTAATTTCAAGATCATCGCCGTATTTTGTTTCAGACAAAAATGATACCTGAAGTGATTTAATATTATTCTCATGATAATGTTCCTGAGAATAACAATTTAAAATAAATTCAATATACTTTTCGTTGTTGACGTGTAAATTCATATCTATATCGGTATATACGACATGTTTTTTAAAAATACTTTCTTTCATGTTTTCCAGCGTTATCTTTTCCGGTAGATCGGTTAAGGCATGTTCGCCGGACAAATATGGTATATTTTTAGGAAGATTTTTTAGGTCATTTACTCTTTTGGATTTTACATTTACAAGCAGCCAGGCAGTAGCAGCGCGGCAAAATATATTATTCTTATCATCCGACAAAAGGAAGTCCCTAAGTGCATATAATCTATATTTGCCTTTGGGCCATGTCTTTATTTTTATAGAATCTTCAAATTTCGGATAATCTAAAAATTCTATTTTAACCCATGATAAAGCCCAGAAAAGTCCAGTATTTTGCAAATCATTCCAGCCAACTCCAAGTTCTTTGGCATGTTCGGATGCAACGTCCTGCATAAAATTAAAAATAGAATTAACCTTCAACTGATTTTTAAAATCAACATCGTAAGTACGAACTTTAAACGATTCTTCATAAAAAGATTGCATTTTCAACTTTCCCGGTTAGTGAACATCCCTTTATAGATAATTTGTATAGGTTCAATTCATCACTGTTATCTATAATTCTGTCTCTCCGTTTTAATTGGTAAACTCCTTGCTTGCAATTTTTAATTCGCCCGGGTATGTTATATCGCCTAACGGCGTTGTTACGGTTGGGTGCACATAAAGCTTAATTGTAGAAGAATACCCGTGACTCCCGGCAATTGCGAAAGCAAGATTAATTATCCCTTTATAGTCCTTATCACTAAAAAATTTATATAAATCTATATCTATTCTGATCGGAATGTTAACTGAATCACCTGTACCGGGAATGTAGACCGGGTTATTTATATTACCATCAATTGTTTCTCTATCATCAATGTATAATTTAAAAGGAAATGATTTTAAAGTTATATCCGTTCTGGGATATCCTCTCGTACTGTCATTCGGATTTCTTGCAAGAACATTAATTATAAAAGAAGCAGGGAATGTTTTCTTACCGAAATTGCCGGCAATTCTCAATATTTCGAACGGAGTGAAATCCTTATAGCTGCTTTTCCCTTCCATGGAAATACCGCTAATTGTATAATGATCTACTTTATCTAATTTGAATTTTAGTCTGGCTGCATTTACCGCTGTCTGGTAAACCATGCAACTAATATTGGTGAAAGCGAAAACAAATAATACATATAAATATTTTTTCATAAGTTCATAACTTTCTGAGATTCCTTTATTTTGTCTAAAATCATTTCAGCTACTCTTAATGCACGTAAGCCATCTTCACCGGAAACGAGCGGTTTTTCATTTTTTAGGACTGCATTAACGAATAATTCAAGTTCATATTTCAACGCATTTATTTCTTTTATCTCCGGTTGTTCATAGACTACCTGCTTTTTCAAATCGCCGATTCCAATCTCGCCGAATGAAATGTAATCGGAATTAATTTTCTCTTCAACAGGAATAAGGCGGTATACTTCCGAGATACCTGTAATAAAATCGAGCGCTATATAATTATCTTTCTGAAAGATGCGCATTTTCCTCATTTTTTTTTGTGAAATGCGGCTTGAAGTTACATTGGCAACCGCACCGTTTTCAAATTCAATTCTTGCATTGGCAATATCTATATTATTTGATACGACAGCAACTCCGCTTGCCTGAATATCTTTAACATCACTTTTAATAAGGCTTAAAATAATATCTATATCGTGTATCATTAAATCAAGCACAACTGCAACATCGGTTCCGCGCGTACTGAACTGCGCCAGCCTGTCGGTTTGCACAAACATCGGCTTAATAATATATTTCTCAAGCGATATTAATGCAGGGTTAAATCTTTCAATATGCCCAACCTGCAGCTTTAATTTTTTGTCGGCGGCAATCTTAACAATTTCTTCTGCTTCGGGTATTCCGGCTGTAATTGGTTTTTCCAAAAAGACATGGAGACCTTTAAGAAGGCACTTTTTTGCAAGTTCATAATGCGCGCCTGTAATAGCCGCAATTGATACCGCTTCTATTACATTCAATAATTCATCAAGTGAATCAAATTTTTTCACTTTAAATTCGTCGCTTGCAGTTTTAGCAGTGTCAGGATTAGCGTCAAAAACTCCAACAATTTCACAATTATCTATTTGATTAAGCATTTTTATATGAAACTTTCCGAGATGTCCTGTTCCAATAATTCCAATTTTTAATTTTTCCATATTACTCACTTAGTATTTATTGATAGTAGTTAATTATTTTATAAACTTTGTAATTGGTATCGTTATAATAGAGAAATATATTATATACATTGGATGTAACCTGATTTGACCCGCCGGTCAATGAGGTAAAAACAGGGAATGAAGTTTCATCCTCACCTGTATATGCCTTCAAACTATTAATTTCGATTTGCCGCGAAACGGCATGAGACGTACTGAAAAAGGATAAAATGATAAATTTTATTTCCAATTATTCCCCCCAATTAAAAGCTAAATATTTCCACACATTTTATGGAAGTATAAGGTATATAAATCTTAATAATTTCTTTTTCCCTTTCAGCCTCAAGCAAAAGACCTTCGTCATAAACACCGGAAAGCTTACCTGTTTTAAACACAATTTCAAAAATGGGTGTGCCGGATGTCTCATCAATTGCTAAACCGTAATTTTCGTGCAACGTAATACTTAAAGTCTGACCAATGTATGGTTTCCAATCAATTTTCATAATTATTACCTATAGCAAACTGTTTAAACTTTTTTTAAAGTTTTCAATAGCATCACAATGATAATATCTTCTTAGAAATTGTGCGGCAAGAAGTTTATCGCCGGCGTGCATATAATTTGCATATACAGATGCAATCAAGCCCCTCATTACATTGGTCGATTTGCAATCAGAACCATTGACATCATAATAGGAATCTATAACATCCATCATAGTATCGTTTTCAGCAATGAAAAGCTTGTAAATTTTATCATTAGCCAAAGAAATCTTACCTTTTTCATACTGCCAGCAATTTATCGGGACATACACATCATTATTTTGAGTATTCAACGAATCAAATTTCGGATTACCTGCAACAATAATTATTCCCCCGACTTCCTCAGAATTGGTTTGATACGGTTCAAGATAGCCGGAACAAATTGAATCTGCTAAATAAAACGAATCAATGGTATTAAAGATATAAAGAGTATAAAAATCCTTGTCGTCTTTTTTTAAGTCGTCAACAACTAAATATTCATCAACTCCGTCCCCATCAAGGTCAACGGAAAGGTCATACGGATCGTTGAATTTTTTTTCAATTACGAGATGTTTATCTTTATCAAAAACCTGCAAATTCGTGTTTTCTATTTTTGCAGAAAATAAATCATAAATGTAAGTACGGCCCTGGCAATAATAACGGGCAGTAAAAACGCAAATGATAAGAAGGCAGTATTTTATCTTCATCAAATAGAAATAATCTTTAAAGAGTATATATAATATAATTTATTCTCAACAATTTTACACGCTAATAATTTGGTAGAATGATTAAGGAATAACATCCTTAATACCAACCATTTATCAAAATTTATTGGTAATTATACATAATTCTCTCTAACTTTAAAACATTAACTTTTATAAACCTGATTTTGCAGGCAAAAGAATATTTCATCTTACCCGTTTGCCCTTGAGCTCGTTGGTTTTGGGATTCGTTGCTTAACTATAAGATTATCTAAAATAAAATAGGGATAACTTTTTAATACTTTTTCAATAATAAGAATCAATTTCTAACAAAATAAAAACAATTAGGGATGGTACAATATGAAACATAGTATATTAAAAATAGCAGCAGTATTATCAGTGTTATTTTTTCTGTCTGCAAACGTTTTTGCTCAGGAAACATTTAATTTACAGTACAAATTTTCTAAGGGTAGCACATATCTTTATAATTCCGATATTGCTTCGCAATTAACCCAGGAAGTAATGGGAAAGGAAATGAAATTTGGCAATGATATACACGGGGTAATCAGGTTTTTAGTGGATGATGTTGAAGATAACGGTGACATACAGTTTACTGCATCTATGGATTCGGCAACCTTAAAAAGCAATATGATGGGAAAAGATACCTTAATTAGTCTTACTAGTTTGATTGGCAAGCGCGTAAAAGCCGTACTTTCAAGTTTCGGCGAAGTAAAAAGCTGTACAATGATTGATTCCGTTGAAGAAAATAGCAACAGGATGATGTCTGTTCCACAGGAAATAAAAAGGTTTTTTACAAAATTTGCAGGTAAAGACCTTAAAATAGGAGAAAGCTGGAACAGTTCAGAAATTGATACTATAAAAAATTACGGCGGTACAATTATCAGTAATGTTGATATGACATGTACCCTCTCGGGAAAAGAGAATAAACTCGGGCATGAATGTTTTATAATTCCTTTTTCCGGGAAATTAAAAATTTCCGGCAAGGGAAATATGCAGGGAATGGACTTTACAATGGAAGGAGACGGTACTTCTTCAGGGACTATATATTTTGATGGGAAAACAGGTTTGTTGGTTTATTCAGAAGGATCAATGGAAAATGATATGACTATGGCAACAACAGGCGAACAAAGTATGGTTATACCAATCACACAAAATATAAAATATACGCAGACTTTGATTAATAGATAATTTTTTTTATTACTAACATCACAGAGCCGGTTTATTATTCTAAACCGGCTTTGTTTTGACGCCCCCCTGTATTATTTTATAATGCAATCCTAAAAAGAAACTTTTTAATAATAAAGAAAGATGTGACATGGATAAATTAGAGCATTTTCTGAGCCGACATACTCAAATATTTTTTTCAACTGCAAGGATAATAATTGGAGTTCTTTTCTTATGCCACGGAGCACAAAAGCTTTTCGGCGCATTCGGAGGACATAGAACTTATGGAAACACTAAATTTCTTATAGCCGGAGTAATAGAATTTTTCGGCGGAATTTTATTTGGATTTGGTCTTACAACAAGATACGTTGCATTCATTGCGGCAGTTGAGATGTTATATGCATATTTATCAGTTCATCAGCCGCAAGGCACATTGCCAATTCAAAACGGCGGTGAAATGGCTCTCTTATATTTTTGCTTCTTTTTATTTTCCATTGCAAATGGAGGAGGAGATTGGAGCCTTGATGCCTTATTCAAAAAGAAGGACTAAAGCTTTGGCTTAATAAAGGACTGTTCATGAGTTAAACAATGAATAGTTCCGAACCCCCAAACAAAGTTCAAAACATGTATTCTGATTACAGGACGGTCTTTATTTAATTCGGATAAAATACCAAGAGCAATTCTATCGTTCGGATCATTAAATGTAGGCACAAGAACGGCGGCATTTGAAAAATAAAAATTTGCATAGCTTGCCGGCAATCGTTGCCCTTTAAATATAACCGGGAGCGGCATAGATAAGTATACTACTTCAATTTTAGAACCATCTTTAAGCCATAAATCGTTAAACCTCTCTTTGTTTTCATGAAGAAGTTTAAAGTTTTCATCATGTTTATTCTTTTCCTGAACCAGCACGACTGTTTTTTTATTTACAAACCGACAGAGATCGTCTACATGGCTATGTGTATCATCGCCGGCAATTCCTTTTTCAAGCCATAAAACATTTTTAATGCCAAGATATTTTCGGAATATTCTTTCATAATTTTTTTTATAAAACCGGAATTTCTTATCTGGTTTTTTCCATCCATCAGGCATTCTTCTGTAATTATAAGAGTTCCCCTGCCGTTTATATCAATTGCACTTCCTTCAAGAACAACCTGCTTTTTTCCATATTCGGCAATAATTCTTTTTAACTTTAATTTCTCTGAAATATATTCCGGAAGTTTCTCATCCTTTTTATGGTTCGGATATTTTGCCCAACCGTTAAACTTGAAATTTACTAGTTCTATGCTATTTTTACCTCTTACAAAAGCCGAGCAAGAATCCCGCATTTACCCCTGTCGGTTTTGAATTGAAAAAATTACTTTTTAGACGACCTCAATGATTTTAGCCGGGTATGGTTATTTAGCAAATACTACAAATATAATTCAAATTTTTTTTGCACAATCCATTTCAATAATATTATTCAAGTCAGGTATTCAAATATATCAATAAGTTTTATTAATACGTCCGAAAAAGAATATTTCCGTTTTGATCGTATTCCTTACTACTTTTAAGTTTACCCTTTATATAATATTCTTCTTTTTGAAGCTTTCCGTTTTCAAAATAAGTTTTTACGCTTCCGTCAATTTTACCATCCTGGTAGTTTTCAACTTTTTTAAGCGCACCATATTTATAATAATACTTTTTAGCGCCGACAATTATTCCATTTACATAATTGGCTTCAGATTCAAGCAACCCGCTTTCGTTAAAGGTCTTACAATCTCCGTTTGGAAGGCCGTTCAAATTATAAAAATATTCTTTTAATTTCTTATTGGCGGAGTAAACCAGTTCTATCCCGTTTTTCCGGTTATTCTGATAATCACTTTCGGATTCCAGCGAACCATCTTCATAATATGTTCTGGTAATACCCTGCTGAGTATCATTTAGATAATCTACTGAAGATTTCATTATTCCGTTATCATAAAAAAAGTAAGACCTATCCTGCAGAGTATCATTTTTATAATGCCATTCGTTTTTCAGGAATCCATTGTCATAAAAATCCTTAGCTATACCTTCTTTCTTTCCATCCTTGTAAAATATTTCGTCTTTCAATGAACCGTTAGGGTAATAATTCCTTACGGTTTTTTCTTCCGATTCAAACTTGCCCAATAGGCTGTATTTAATCCTATGGGTCAACTCACCGTTTACATAAGTATCTTTAACCCGTAAATCCCCGGCTAAATCATAAATTTTCACTTCACCGTCAAGCTTATCATTCTTAAATATGGAATAAAGGGCAACAGTGCCGTTGTCATTATAGACAGTGGACGGCCCGTTTCTTAAACCATTCGAATATGTGCCTTCAACCTCGACTTTGCCGTTTTTAAAATAGGTTTTGGAAATACCATTTAAATCGCCGTTAACATAATTCCAGTCACCCTCAAGTTCCCCGGTTTTATAATAAGTACGAATAATCCCCTCAAGTTTCCCGCTGATATAATTTTGAACAGCCCAAAGTTCGCCGGTTTCATAATACCATTTAGAAATACCTTCTTTCAAGCCGTTTCTGTAATTCCATTCGGTACTTAGCAGGCCGTTTTCAAAATACCAATCGGATTTGCCGTTTTCTTTATCATTTATAAAATTCCAGACTTTCCATTTACGCCCGTCGGGGTAATACTCGGTATATTCGCCGTTTAGCTTTCCGTTAACATATTCGCCCTGCGTTTTCAATATTCCGTTCGGATAAAACGTTTTTTTAATTTCCGTACCCGGAGCATTTTGAGAGTAGCCAGCAGCAGAAAAAACCAACAACATTAAAACTATCGAAATTACCGGCTTAATATTTTTTAGCATGATATTTTGAATGAAATATGTCTTAATTTTGCATCTAATAATAAAATTTATCTTTAAAATTAAGACTATTTTAGCAGAAGAAAAATTGATAAATAAGCAGGTAATACACAAAAATTACTTACTCCAAATCTGTTCACATGAAAAGTAATTTGTGCAAGATATCAGTAAAATAGATTGCGCAATAACTTGATAAACAGCCATTTTGGCAAACTCATCCCCTTTGCTTTCCATGCCCTTAGCAAGGGAAGGGATTGGGGAAGGGCCTAACTGCCGATAGGCAGGGTTTAATTTTGATTGAATAAAACTACCGGGTCATAATGCATCATCATCATTCAACCATTCAAAAGAATTTAATAATATCAATTTTATTAAATACCCTGATAGTTATAGCCGAAATAATTGCCGGAATCTTCAGCAACAGTCTTGCTCTAATATCGGATGCGCTACACAACTTTAGCGACTTGCTTACACTTGTACTAAGTTTAACTGCAGTCAAGGTATCTACATGGGAAGCTACTCCAAATAAATCTTACGGCTATTTAAGAGTAGAAATAATTGCAGCTTTTATCAATTCCTCTGCTCTTGTAATAATCGGTGTTTATATAATTTATCAGGCAGCCGGAAGATTGATTACGCCGGTAAAAATAGCAGCTTCATGGGTGATAGTTGTTGCTTCAATTGCTTTTCTGGCAAACGGATTTTCAACCTATTTACTGAGTAAGAATTCAAAAGAAAATCTTAATGCTAAATCGGCTTATCTTCATCTTTATTATGATGCGATTAATTCTCTTCTTGTAATTGCTGCAGGAATTTTAATTTATTATTTCAATTGGACTATACTGGATCCTATATTCTCAATCATAATAGGATTATTTATTATTAAAAGCGGATGGGATGTAGTTCTTGAAGCGGTAAATATTCTAAGCGAAGGAACGCCGAAAAATATTGATATAAATGTTGTTACTTCGTTCATTACGGCATTCCCGGAAGTAAAGGGAATTCATCACTTGCACATTTGGTCGTTGTCATCTAGGATGAGCGCTTTATCTATGCACGTTGTAGTACCGGATCAGTTGATAAGTAAAGGTTATTTAATAATAAACAAGCTTGAGAAAGCGCTGAAAGAAAAATTCGATATTGATCATCCTACAATTCAACTTGATGCCGATCTGAGCAAAGAGCAGAATGGAATAATTAAAATAAACGGCAATAGTGAGAATGGGAAAGGAATATAAGCCCTTTCATTAAATACAAAGCGAAACTTAGTACTATCAGATTTTCCGAATATTAGCTTTCATTTACAAGTGGTGATTTATTGAGTTTTAAATCCGGCTTGTTCAATTAGCTGCGTGGCTCTATCTGCAACTTCCTTATTCTCAAAAGAGAACCTCATAGTGCCGCCCGCACCTTCACGTATTTTCAAAATCTCAACATCTTTAATATTAATATTATTTTCATACATTAAAGTTGAAAGTTTGCTTAGTACGCCCGCTTTATCTTCAACATAAATAAAAATATCGAAAAGAGGGTTAATAAATCCTTTCGTATTTTTAGGAATTACATCTCTCCTGATTCTTGCATCTTGAAACAGGGATCTCAAAGTTTTCATATCTCCATTTTGGACCAGTTCTTCAATCTGCGTCAGTTTTTTGTTTAATGCTTCAATAGCATTAACAATTTCTTTGCGGTTCAATTTCAAAACCGCCTCCCAAATTTCAAAACTGCTGGAAGCAATCCTAGTCATATCTCTAAAACCCCCTGCTGCAAAATCCAGATAGTTTATTTCCCCGCTACTATTCCCATTTTCTCCTACTGAGTTTACAAGCGCAACCGAAAGAAGCTGCGGAAGGTGGCTTACCTTAGAAATAACTTCATCATGCAGGTAAGGGTCTAAGAATCTAACCCGTGCTCCTAAAGATCTAATAATATCCAGGAACTCATTTAAATTCTTTTCTTCCTTTGCAAAGCTGGAGACAATGTAAACTGCATTTTCAAAAAGGAAAGGATCGGAGCTGCTATAACCGCTTGTCTCTTTACCCGTCATGGGATGACCGCCGATATAAATACCTTTGCTTTTTGTTTTTTGCCATACTTCCTGGAATACCGACTTAACTCCGCAGACATCGCTTATTATTGTCCCTTCATTTAATAACGGAGCCATCTTTATAAAAATATTTAATGACTCTTCGGTAGGCATGCAAAGAAAGATAATATCGGAATCTTTCGCATCTTCAATAGAATTAAGCGATTGATCGATTACTTTTTCCTTTAAAGCATTTTTAAGTACATCTTTACGATCAAAACCTTTTATTAAAAGCGGAGAAGAATTTTGCTTTAGCGCTTTGGCTATTGACCCGCCGATTAAGCCAAGACCTATTATGGAAATATTTTTTATGTTCAAAAGAAATTTCTTATATTAATTTAGAAAATGACACACTATTTATATAGACTTTTACGGGACTTTTTAATTGTCGATTACAAATTTAATTCTTCCAACATTACAGCGGTAAGTTACTTGGAAAAACTAAAAACAACCTCACCTCCCAAAGAGACAGGCTCTGCCCCTCTCCTTACCAAGGAGAAGGTATCTTTAGCCGGGTGAGGTAATTAATGACCTCAAAAAATTATATTACATTTTCCTTCCAATGACACCTGCAATCAACTTAACTTGCTGCATCAATTCCATAAATTGTTCGGGAAGAAGCGCCTGCGGACCGTCAGAGAGCGCCTTTTCCGGGTCATTATGAACTTCCACCATAAGACCGTCAGCGCCGGCAGCCACCGCGGCTCTTGCCATAGGCAAAACTTTATCCCGCAGACCCGTTGCATGGGAAGGATCGGCTATTACCGGCAGGTGGCTTCTTTTATGCACAACAGGTATAGCAGAGAGATCAAAAGTATTTCTTGTATAAGTTTCAAATGTCCTTATGCCTCTTTCACAAAGCATCACATCCCTATTTCCATTTGCCAGGATATACTCGGCAGACATAAGCCAGTCTTCCACGGTTGCAGCCAAACCCCGTTTTAGCATAATAGGCTTTGTTGTTTTACCAAGATCTCTTAATAAAGAAAAATTCTGCATATTTCTCGCTCCGACCTGAAAAATATCAGTATATTCTTCTATAAGATTTATTTGGCTTGATTCCATTACTTCAGTTATAACAAGAAGGTTATATTTATCTGCGGCATTTCTTAAAAGTCTCAACCCATCCTCGCCAAGTCCTTGAAACGCATAAGGTGATGTACGCGGTTTAAAGGCTCCGCCGCGCAATATTTTTGCACCAGATTTGGCAACTATTTCTGCAATAGTAAAAATCTGATCCTCGTTTTCAACAGAACATGGACCAGCCATCATAATAACTTCATTACCGCCTATTGAGACATCTTTGATTTTAATTACGGTATCTTCTTTTCGAAAGGTTCTGCTTGCAAGTTTGAACGGCTCGGTAATACGGTAGACTTCTGCAACTCCATCAAGAATTTTTACTTTCCGCGTATCAAAATCAGGCTTTACTCCGATAGCCCCCAAAATAATCTGCTCCACTCCTGTCGATTTATGAACAGCAAACCCGAATTCCTCCAAATGCTTAATAACATTCTCTATCTGCTTGTCGGATATATTTTTTTCTAAAACAACTACCACTATTAACTCCTAAAAAATAATTAATGGAATTTTTTTTCTCCGGCTTCTATCGCAAGATCAATATGATCTTCTTTAGAAGGAATAGCACAGGAATAATTTGCACTATATGAACAATAAGGACTATACGCAAGATTAAAATCTATTGTATAAACATAATTGGAATCATTATTTAAATCAAAGTCTAAATAACGGCCTACTCCATACGTTTCATCACCGGTGGTTTTATCCGTAAACCAGATCGCATAATATATGGAACCGTTTTTTGTAGTACCTTCATAAACATTAATCTTATATTCAATATTCTTATAATTAAACTTTACATATCCAAAACGGACAGCATTCCGTTCTTCCCCTTTTGTTCCGAATATTTTTATTGTATCCTTAATTCCATACCAGAAGAGCCTGCTATTAAAAACAAAACCGGGGGCAACATCATAATATTTCAACGGATGAAAGACTGCATTTTTATCCTGATTAAACGGCGATTCAGGATTGTTCTTCATAAAATCATCTTTATCTTTTCTCTGTTTTTCTATATTCTCTATGTATTTTTTTTGTTCGGGACTGAAATTCTTTTGGCATGAGAGAAAATACAACGAACCAAGAATTAGTGCGAAAAGGATAAATACTTTCACCGATGAAATATTTTTAATCATTATCCTTCACTTTCTTTTTGAGTTCCTGCAGTTTGTTTAATGCTTCAAGCGGAGTAAGATTATTAATTTCAATGCCGTTAATTTCTCCTCTGAGACTATCGTCACGAATTTCAAACATGTTTATCTGGTTATCGCTTTCGTGTTTTATCTTTTTTAATTTTTCCTTCTTTTCTTCATACGGTGTTAATTCTTTGCTTTCCAGGTTCGAAAGAATTTCTTTTGCTCTTTTAGTTACAAACATTGGAAGTCCCGCCATTTGCGCGACCTGAATTCCATAGCTATGATCGGCTTTTCCTACACTTACTTTATGCAGGAAGAACACTTTATCATCATACTCACGCACATCTACCTTATAATTTTTTATGCGGGGAAACAATTCCGCCATTTCATTTAACTCATGGTAATGAGTTGCAAAAAGCGTTTTTGCAGCAACAATGGGATTCTCATGCAGGTACTCCGTCAAAGCCCAGGCGATTGAAATTCCGTCAAATGTACTTGTTCCCCTACCTATCTCGTCCAGGAGAACCAGGCTTTTGGGAGTTGCATTATTTAAAATATTTGCCGCTTCCTGCATTTCAACAAGGAATGTGCTTTCACCGGCAGAAATGTTATCGCTTGCGCCAACTCTTGTAAAAATCCTGTCAACAATTCCAATATGCGCTTCTTTTGCAGGCACAAAAGAGCCTATCTGCGCAAGCAGAACTATCAAGCCCACCTGCCTTAGAAAGACCGACTTTCCCGCCATATTCGGGCCGGTTAAAATAATAATCTGGTCGTCTTCATTTTCCAGTTTGCAGCTATTGGATGTAAATTTTTCTCCCGGCGGAAGGATCCTTTCCACAACGGGGTGCCTACCTTCAATTATTACAAGCTTTGTATCGTCACTTAATTCAGGCTTTACATAATTATACTGCTCTGCACATTCCGCAAAAGAGATAAAACAATCCAGCATAGCAATAAGCCCGGCATTTTGCTGAATCATCTCAGCTTCGGATGCTACCGTTAATCTCACTTCATTAAATAACTGCGATTCCAATTCATAAATTTTTTCTTCCGCATTAAGGATTTTTTCTTCATAAGTTTTAAGCTCCGGAGTTAAAAATCTTTCTGCATTTACCAAAGTTTGCTTGCGGATATAATCGGCAGGTATTTTATCCTTATTTGCATGGCTTACTTCAATATAATACCCGAAGACTTTATTAAAATTTACTTTTAATGAAGGTATGCCGGTTCTTTCTCTTTCGGATTTTTGAAGATTAGCAATCCAGCCTTTTCCGTTAAGAGAAATATCACGCAGTTCATCCAGTTCAGGACTGAAGCCTTTCTTAATTATTCCGCCTTCGGAAACATTAAGCGGAGGTGTATCCACAATAGAATTTTGAATTTTATCAACCAGCCTGTCAAGCGGTATTAGTCCTTCGGAAATCCGGGAAAGAGTTTTTACCTGCGCTTCATTCAAGTAAGTTTTTATCTGCGGAATTTTCTGTAGTGAAGTTCTAATGGCTACAATCTCTCTTGGATTTGCCCTGCCTGTGCAAACCTTTGAAATTAATCTTTCAAGGTCTCCAACTTCTTTTAATTCATTGATAAGGTTTTTTCTAATAGGCTTATTTTTTACAAGTTCATCAACGCTATCCTGCCGCTTTAAAATCATATCCAGTTTTCTTAGGGGAGCGGTAATCCATTTTTTTAATAACCTGGCGCCCATAGCGGTTTCAGTTTTATCAAGAATAGAAATAAGCGAACCTTCTCTACCGCCGTCGTGCATTGAAAAAGTAATTTCAAGATTCCGTTTAGTTGAATAATCAAGCGCCATATACTCTGAAGGATTATAAGCAGATACTTTGCTTAGATGCGAAAGATTTTCTTTTTGTGTTTCCTGCAGGTAACTTAAAATAGCACCTGAAGCAATAATTCCAGCAAAGAAATTGTCTATCCCGAAGCCCTTAAGATTTACGGTTTTGAACTGCATAACGAGCAATTCTTTGGCATACTCATAATTAAATATCCAGTCGTCTACTTTTGTAACCCTGATAGACTGATTTATTTTATTGATGAGTGCAGTCAACCGGTCTTTATCTCTTTTTTGTACCAATAGTTCCGAGGGCGAAATCATTTCAATTTGCTGCTGAATCAGGGATTCAGGAACTTCATAAGCATAAAATTCTCCTGTTGAAACATCGGAAAAAGAAATACCGGCAATGTCATCTTTCAGGCATACCGACATAAGATAATTATTTTTTTTATGATCAAGCAGTTTGTCTGAAAAAGCAACGCCGGGAGTAACAACTTCAATCACTTCCCTTTTTACAATTCCTTTAGCAAACTTAGGGTTCTCGATTTGTTCACATACTGCAACACGGTATCCGGCCCGCACAAGCTTAGGCAAGTATGTATCCAAAGCATGATGGGGGAACCCTGCAAGCGGGACTTCACCTGCAGCGCCGTTTGCACGTTTTGTTAAAGTTATCCCTAAAACTTTTGCAGCTATTTTAGCATCTTCTTCAAAAGTCTCAAAAAAGTCGCCCATCCTGAAAAGTAAAACAGTATCCGGATGTTCGGCTTTAATCCTGCTGTATTGTGACATCAAAGGTGTTTGCATATTGAAAACTTTTAAGCCGGATGCTTATGAAATTAAAAGATAAAAATAGCTCAATACTGAAAGAATTTCAATTTTTTCAAGACACAACTTTAATAGACATACCTTCCCAGCACAGAAATCCTTTGATTTTTAAATAATTAAAGCTTCGATTAAAAGTGTTAATCTTGTTATTATTTCCGGTAATGGGACTATATCAAAGTGTTCGTTTTGCGTTGTTTTCATGTCATAAACCTCAAATTTTTATCAAAAAACCCCCAATTATTTACACAAAATATTGTATAAATACTTATAATATATAAAGTTAACATAAACCCCCCCCCATAACCCGGTAATGTCATTAAGTTAAGGGTCATGAACTTACCCTTAATCTCCCGATCGAATCGGGACCACCGCCACGGCGGGGCGGGCAGGCTCTCTCTTGCGAAGAGAGGGATTTTGAAAATTATACAACGCATAACCCGGGCAGTGGTTGTAAAATATCAATTTCTACAAAGCTATTAATAACATAGCGGCGCAAAATATACTTGATTGAATAAACCCCAAATCCCAGTAGAGGAATTTCGTTCTCTAAATGACTCACAAAATAAGAAAGCATATTTTCTTTTTTTTGCGGGTAAGAATATATAATGTAGATTTTAAAATCTACTGTTTTTATTGCCAGAGTTCTGCATTATATATTTCTGTTTAAAAAGGTTATTCAAATTTCGCAAAAGGATATTATTATAATGCGATTCGCTGCATTGCCTCTTACGTGGATTACAATCAAACATTATTTTAGCGAAAAAGCGCCTGCCTACCAAATAAGCATGTGGGTCGGTTGAGTTTGTAGAATAATATTTCACAGCAAATTCATTAAACCCATGAGGGTTAATAATTTCTCTCCGATCACATGGTGACGGCTATCCTAAAGGACGTAGTTATTAATTCTTATCTATCGTATGATGCGATCGGATTTTGCATTATTTAAAGTTAAAACTTGTTTATATTTGGACAATTTAATTTGATTAGTATCTCATAACCGGTTAAGTAAAGTAAAATATTCCATAAATAGATTTACGTAAAATGGGAACCTATCGCTATGCGTGAAGAATATCATAAATGGCACTCAAATGATCTCGATAGGGAATTTGAAATGCTCGTTTTCGGGCATTACGGCTACCCTATTATTTTATTTCCTACATTTAATGCACATTATTGGGAAGCTAAAGATTTTGGATTGATTAATTCGGCATCATATCTAATTGATTCAGGGCAAATTAAAATTTACTGCCCGGATGGGGTAGATTGTCTTAGCTGGGATAATAACTCTATTGAACCGGCTAACAAAGTAATAACCCAGATAGCTTATGAAAAGACTATTCTAAACGATGTAATAGGATTTGTAAAGCACGAAACTTCATTGGAGCGGGTAGGAGTGGCGGGCTGCAACTTCGGCGCCTATCATGCGCTTAACCTTGCATTCAAGCACCCGGATAAGGTTGAAAAATTAATATGTATCGGCGGTTTTTTTGATATTAAGCAATTTATTTATAATTATTATGATGACAACTGTTACTTCAATAACCCGCCAGATTACCTGCCAAATCTGACAGACAACCGGTACTTAAATCAATTCAAAACTATGAAAATTATTCTTGGTATAGATGAATCGGATCAATATTTGGAACAGAATAAAAATATCTCCGGAATCCTTCGTTCAAAAAGCGTAAATCATTGGCTGGATGTTCGTCCAAATAACGGTCATAACTGGGAATTCCGGAGAGAAGTTTTTCCCAAATATTTGGCTCAAATTTAAACGATAAAAAAGATTTATTATATTACTGTCTTAAAGCAGATAATTTATTAAGCTTAAGCTTATTTACTATAAGCAGGATTATAAAATGACAAGGTTTTTTCACTTTTCAAATATTGACTAAATACTATGATTAAATTCGATTTTCACGTTAGAAAATACGC
Organism: Ignavibacteriales bacterium; assembly: GCA_003142915.1. Classification (GTDB taxonomy): domain Bacteria; phylum Bacteroidota; class Ignavibacteria; order Ignavibacteriales; family Ignavibacteriaceae; genus FEN-1297. Next base: position 24,589 of record PLNZ01000352.1, read on the forward strand.
ACGGGATAAATATCAATTTGATAATTCACTTTTTTCAATCACGGGCGATTTAATAATTGCAAATTTTCACCAGGCAAGAGTTTTATCCAACAAAATAAATTTGCAAAGGAAAGTTGAGGGAAAGGCTGACAGGCAGGTTTCTGCCGGTGAGATTAACGCCTTTGGGCTTATTCATGAAATATTTCACTTTTTAATCAGGTATTACGAAGATAAAGAAAATCCCGGAGTTCTTTTAAGAGGAATAAATTATCTTAATTCTGCGCTTGGTGAGAAAGAACTTAATAAAATTTTTATTGCATATTTAAATGAGTTTCCGCCGCTTGAAGTTTATACCGGTAAATTAAAACCTGAAGAATTTTTATCGGGGCACACCGGAAATAAACTTAATACTGAAATTATCCTTGAAGAAATCCTGCTTTTGTATCTTGAAAATATTAATCAGGCTGCATCAAAATTGGATGAACTTTACTCTGATAAAAATTTAGCACAGAAGACAAAATACGCGGCTTTATTAGAATATTTGGAGAGTTTTTTCTCGAAAGAAAAACCATTCGGCGCAGAAAATCTTCCGTTGATTTCTTTTCTCAAGAAACCTATTCTAAATAGTCCGCATAACATAGAAGGACAGCTTGAATATATCCGCCAGAAATGGGGAATCTATATTTATGATAAATTTAATCAGCGGCTGTTAAGCAGTAAAGATTTGATTTTAGAGGAGCTAAGGCTGTTCTTTCATTTCGCCGGAGGAAATCCTACGCCGCCCGTACCGGATTATAAAACTGATGAAGAATATTTACGGCAGCTAAAAGCTAAACTTGCGGCGGGTGAAAAACTTACCGAGGAAGAAAACCGGTTTTATCATTCCGAAATAGAAAAGTTTACCGAAGATATTGATTGGATGCCAAAAGTTGTAATGATTGCTAAGAATGTTTTTGTCTGGCTCGATCAGCTTTCAAAAAAGTACGGGAGGCTGATTAACCAGCTTGATCAGATTCCCGATGAAGAACTTGATACACTTGCACGATGGAATTTTTCCGCCCTATGGTTAATAGGACTCTGGGAAAGAAGCAGCGCATCAAGAAAAATAAAGCAGATTACCGGCAACCCCGAAGCAACTTCCTCCGCATATTCTCTTTATGATTATGCAGTTGCAAATGATCTTGGGGGTGAAGAAGCTTTTCAAAATTTTAAAGAGCGCGCATGGCAAAGAGGGATAAGGCTTGCAAGCGATATGGTCCCAAACCATACCGGGATTTATTCCAAATGGGTAGTTGAAAAACCTGATTATTTCATTCAATCAGATTACCCTCCATTCCCGGGATATTCTTTTAACGGCCCTAATCTTTCGGATGATAACAGGGTTGAGGTCCGCATTGAAGATAAATATTACACAAAGGAAGATGCTGCTGTAGTTTTTCAGAGAAAAGACTCTTATACAGGCGAAGTAAAATATTTTTATCACGGCAATGACGGTACAAATATGCCATGGAACGATACTTCACAGCTTAACCTGATGAAGGCGGAAGTACGTGCAGCGCTGATTCAAACAATTAAACATGTTGCAAAGAGAACTCCGATTATACGTTTTGACGCTGCAATGACCTTAACCAAAAAGCATTACCAGAGGTTATGGTTTCCGCAACCGGGAACAGGCGGTGCAATTCCTTCACGGTCTGATTTTGCAATGACTCCTTCCGCATTTGATTTAGCAATGCCGCTCGAGTTCTGGCGGGAAGTTGTGGATACAATTAATTCCGAGATGCCTGATACGCTTCTTCTTGCAGAAGCATTTTGGCTTATGGAAGGATACTTTGTAAGAACCCTCGGTATGCACCGCGTTTATAACAGCGCTTTTATGCACATGCTGATGAAGGAGGAAAACAATAAGTACAGAGATCTTATTAAAAATACTCTTGAGTTTAACCCGGAAATTTTGAAAAGATACGTCAGTTTTATGAGCAACCCTGACGAAGAAACCGCAATAAATCAATTTGGCAAGGGAGATAAGTATTTCGGCGTATCTGTTCTTATGGTTACGCTGCCCGGGCTGCCAATGTTCGCTCACGGACAAATTGAAGGTTTATCCGAAAAATACGGAATGGAATACAAGCGCGCTTATTATAATGAATTCCCGGATAATTATCTTATCCGCAGGCATGAAGAAGAAATATTCCCGCTGATGCGAAAAAGACATTTATTCAGCCAGGTAACTAACTTTGAATTATACACACTTACTGATGAAGCCGGAAATGTAAATGAAAACGTATTTGCATTTACTAATAAGGCGGGTAATGAAAAAGCTCTCGTGGTTTATAATAATGCCTATTTACAAAGCAGCGGTTCTATCAACTATACCGCAGGAAAAGCTGCCGGCGAGGGTTCAAAAAATATTAGAGTAAAGAAATTAGGTGAAGCCCTGGATTTTGAGAATAATTTTAAGAAATTCTATACATTTAAAGATCACCGTACAAAATTAGAATACCTCATATCCGGTAAAGAAGTTTTTACCAACGGCTTAAGCTTTTCATTGAGCGGTTATGAATACAGGGTACTTCTTGATTTCAAAGAGATATTTGATGAAAAAGGCGAATATGAAAGACTATCCTATTTATTGAACGATTCAGGCGTTCCGTCAATAGAATATGCTCTAAAAGAACTGAAGCTAACTCCCGTCCATGAAAGATTTAACAACCTGTTCAACTACGGAATAATTGACGAACTGAAAAAATATTGTTTTATTGAAGAGACTGTTTTATCTAAAAGTTATGGCTTCAAAAACATATTAACCAATGTAAGCATAGACAGGTTAAATAATTTCATTAATGAAGTTCGGGCAGTTTCTTACTTAGAACTGAAAAATGAAAAAATCATTGATAATCTTTTTGATAGTATTTTGGATGTAAAGTTCTTTTATGAGAATTATAAAAAGCTTAATGAAAAGGAACCAGGTCCCGGCGTTTTAATTAAGAATAGTTCCTTTTTAAGTTTCATAAATTTGTTTGGGAAAAACGGTTATTCTCAAGTATTATTTGTCTATCTTATAATAAAAAATATTTTCAACAGCGGTAATGATGAAATAATTCACATTAAATTTTTCAGCGACTTACTTCTTGAAAAGGCATTGTTTGAAATAATAAAAGCTTCCTATAAGAACGTTGATGATATTTATCAAAACATATCACTGATAAAAACACTGTTAGCTAAAGATTATCTTGTTAATAAAAGATTAACGGAAAAGAATTTTCCTTCACAGAATTTTATATCTGAATTAATAAGCGGGCAGGAAGCATGTAATTATGTTTTGCTTAATGAGTTTGAAGGAAATATATATTACAACAGGGAAAGATTTGACAGCTTAATAAACTGGCTCTTTGCTCTCTCCTACATAAAAGAGGTTAACAGGATAAGAAACAACAAAACTATTGGGGTTAAATACATTCAAAAATTAAACAGCTACATTAAAAGTTCATATTTATTTATTGATAAAATTAAAGATGCTTCGGACAATGCGAGCTATAAAATTCTTGAGTTGAATAGTTTACTCGGCATACAGCCGAAACCGGTTGAGAAGGAGCCAATCAAAAAGAAACCGGCAGTAAAAGCTACAAAAAGCGCACATACTCCAAAGACAAAAGCGGTAAAAAAGAAGGAGATGCCCGGAAATAAAAAGAAAAGAATATAGGGTTATTCTATCTACTTCCCCTTTCGTTAGTGTATAAACTCATCCCCCCGGACCCATTTCCTTGCGAAGGGAAGAGGGAGAGTTTTTCCCGTACTAAGGATTATGGGCATAAACTCACACTCTGCACATCCTTCAGATAGTATTGAAAAAATATTATTTATTTAGAAATATATTTTACCGCAGCATCAGCGCAATTTTCTCCATCAATTGCAGCCGAAACAATTCCGCCGGCATAACCGGCGCCTTCCCCGCTTGGGAAAAGCCCATCTATTTCCGGGTGCATATATGTTTCCTTAACTCTGGGAATGCGGACGGGAGAGCTTGTCCTGCTTTCAACAGCAATAAGTTGAGCTTCTTCAGAATAAAATCCTTTCATCCTGCTATTGAACAACAATAATGCCCGTCTTATCCCGTTAACCATAAAGCGTGGTAAAGTTTCATGCAGCGGCACGGAAGTGAGTCCCGGTATATAGGAAGATTTAGCTAATGTTGATGATACTTTTTTATTTACAAAATCGGTTGCGCGCTGAGCAGGAGCGCTTTGTGTTTTGCCCGCAAGTTCAAATGCGCGCTGCTCCAATTCTTTTTGAAACATCACTCCGCCAAAGGGGTATGATGACTCATATTTTGCCCAGTCCTGCTCGCTAACAGTAACCACAAAGCCGGAGTTTGCATAGATTGTATCCCTTCTTGAAAGAGACATACCGTTAACAACAATCTCACCCGGCGATGTTGCTGCAGGGACGATTATTCCTCCCGGACACATGCAGAAAGAATATATTCCCCTTCCCGAAAAATTACATGATACACTATAACTTGCAGCGGGCAGATTCTCTATTTTATCTTTTGAATGATACTGAATTTCATTTATTAACTGTTGGGGATGTTCAATCCTTACTCCCATAGCAAAAGGCTTAGGTTCCAGCCTCAAATTTTTCTGATGAAGGAGGTATGGAATATCTCTTGCGGAATGCCCTGTAGCAATTATAATAGAATCGCCAAAATATTCCGCTTCTCCGTTTACAGTAAGTCCGGCGGCTTTCCCGTCTTTAAAATAAAAATCAGTAACACGGGAGTTAAAATGAATTTCACCGCCGCACTTCAAAACAGTTTCTCTTATAGCTTTGACTATCTGCGGTAATTTATTTGAACCTATATGCGGATGTGCATCTACAGCAATTTCCGGGTCTGCGCCGTGCTGAATAAATATATTTAAAATTTTTGAAACATCGCCGCGTTTTGTGGAACGCGTGAATAACTTGCCATCACTATATGTCCCGGCTCCGCCTTCGCCAAAGCAATAATTAGAATCCGGATTTATAATGTGGTCTTGCTGAATGGTTTTTAAGTCTTTTCTCCTTTCCTGGATATCCTTACCTCTTTCAAATACGACAGGTTTGATGCCTAGTTCAATTAGTCTTAACGCTGCAAACATCCCGGCAGGT
>PLNZ01000276.1 GCA_003142915.1 Ignavibacteriales bacterium
GCAACTGTATGGCAGACTATTCTAAAAACTGCTGAGGCCGAAAATGATGAAAAAATAAAAAGTATTTTCTTTCACATTCACATGGTGCAGCATGCTTATTTATGTTTATGGGAAAAGCTGCCCGTCAGAATGCCGGATATAGCTGAATTTAAAGATCTTACGTCGGTTTCAAAATGGGGAAATGAATTCTATAAAAAAGTTTATGACTTTTTAGGCCGCGTCGAAAAAAATAATTTAAACTTTACGCTTAAAATACCCTGGATTAAATTTTTTGAGGCTAAGATCGGGAAGGTACCGAACTCTGTAACAATTGCGGAATCATTACTGCAGGTCGCACTGCACAGCAGCTACCACCGCGCGCAGGTAAATTCCAGACTTCGGGAATTAGGAGGCGAACCTCCCCTGGTTGATTATATATTTTGGATTTTACAAAGCAGGCCCGAAGCTAAGTGGAGTTAAAAAAATAAATATTTCCCCACATAGTGGTGCAGCCGAAGGGATGGCGATGCTAAAATATTAAATAACCTTGTAGATTAACATTTTTATTCCTTTTTCAGAAAGATAACCATATATATTATTTTAACGAGTATTTATGAAGTTGTTAAAATTATTAATTACTATAGTATCNNAGATTTTGATGGCCGCCCTCTTGACAGCGTTGTGGTGCATCTGAAAGATAAAAATTTTAATGATCTTTATTCGACTTATTCAAATAAAAACGGGTATTATGAACTGAAAATCTCTGCGTCAAATTATTATTGTATTTATGCAATTAAAGAGAGCGAATACGGCAAAAGCCGATTGGAATTCTGGGCGTGGAATATTCCAGCTTATAAAGATTTAAATATAAATCCTTCATATAATAGGCTGGAAGTGTACGGGGTTAATATTTTTGAGCCGCAAGTTAGTCTGCATGAAACTTATATGGTGTATTTTAGGCCAATGAGCCTGACCCGCGTCCTACCACTTAAAGATAAAGATTTAAAAACCTATGATATTGCTCCGGATTCATTAAGTGAAAAAGATATTGATATAAAAATGAATGGTACGAGCACAAAAATAGTAAGTATTAGCAAAGTGAGTGAATATGCAAGAGGTAAAATATTATCCGGCTATTTAGTCCAATTTAAAAAATCGAATACTGAAAATCCCGAATTGAAAGAGTACAACAAAATAGAAATTACCGTAACCGATCCCGGAAATGGAGATAAAGGGAAAAGTATATCATATATCAAAAAGTAAATGCCGAATCGATTTTGTGTCTCTTCAGGGAATGAATATTTATTACATAACAACCATCCCTTGTCAAAGGCACGATATACAAAAATAATCCGCCAAATGTTAACTTAAAACAGATTCATTAAACATATATGCATATCTGCGCCTGTATTCCTGCGGGGATAAGCCTGTATGACGCCTGAATATTTTACGGAAAAAGTTGAAATCTTCATATCCGGTTTTAATACAAACCTGCTCTATTCGTTCCTTACCTTTTTCCAACAACCGTTTAGCTGCTTCCACCCTTACTCGCTGTATATATTCAAGCGGTGTATTACCGGTAGCTTCGGAAAATCGTCTTATAAGCGTACGGTTAGATATATTAAATTTCTCAGCCAGCCTGTTAACATAAAGTTCATCGCAGTAATGCTGCTCAATAAAATCCTGGATGCGCCGGATGTCTTTATCACTATGGCTTCTTTGAAGATCAAATATTGCAAATGAATTTTGTCCGCTGTCGTGAATCTGTATCATTAGAACTTTTGAAGCAGCGAGNNTTCATCAATAATTACTTTATCATCTTCCAACTTGACAAGAGGATAGAGCTTTCTGAACAATGGTACGCCCATCCAATGAGTTGTGGCTCTTTTACCATCCAGTATTCCTGTAGCCGCCAATAAAAAAGTACCCATACATACAGAGGCAACTTCACTTCCTGCTTTATACTGCCGCTGGATCCATTCAATAATCTTTTTTTCATCTTTCAATACTTTTTCTACATATTCAAAATTCATTGCGGGAATAATTACCAAATCATATTTCCCTTTGTCCCTAATAGTTTTATTCCCTGCAATTAAACCCGATGAATGTTTAGTCATCTTAAACGAGTCAACGATATCTACGTCAAAATTTACCTTGTTATTTAAGATACCAAATATTTGTCTTATCATTTTTATTTTAGTTAATATATCATAAGGACCAATAACACTGCTGCTTACAGCACCGGTATAATTTAGTATTGCCACCTTCATTTTTAGCTCAAAATTGTTCTGGCAAATATACCACTTTAAAATGTCATATTTGCCACTTCTTTAAGGTTACTTTTGTGAATTATATTACAAATAGATTTATAGGTTTAGAATACATTAATAGATTATTTAACAATCAATAAAGAAAGGATCTATGATATGACTGCAAAAGAAAATGCAATTAACTGGTTTGAAATATCTGTCGCAGATATTAACAGGGCGAAGAAGTTCTATGAAACTGTTTTCGGTATTAAAATGGAAACTACAAGTATGATGGGGATGGAAATGGCATTTTTCCCTGCTGAGCCGTCNNAAAGCACATCGCACAAACCCAGTACGGACGGAGTAAAACTTTATCTAAACGGCAACCCTGATTTATCCGTTGCTTTATCAAAGGTTGAAAAAGCCGGCGGTAAAGTTGTTATGCCCAAAACTAAAATTTCTGATGACGTCGGATATATGGCTTTTTTTGCCGATACCGAAGGCAATGCAATTGCTCTTCACTCTCAGAAATAATGTTTGTTCAAAAATCTATTCGTTTTTGGAACCTTCATACAGGTTTGAGTCTTTACACATTTATCTAAAATATTCGAATTAACTGCTTTGCCGGATAATTTATTACGTTTAGTTATTCCGGCAGAACAGTTTATCTTTTTTGTTGGATCAACCGATCTGTGCTGTTAA
>PLNZ01000431.1 GCA_003142915.1 Ignavibacteriales bacterium
TGATATTCCATTCCGCCGCTGCCGTTAAAAACAGTAAGTTCAGGGTAAGGAAAAGGAACGCCCGGAATATGAGTCGAAAAACTTTCGATAGAATTGCGTGCTATAACAGCAACATTATAAAAATCTTTTGATTTTATACTATATGCCGCGCTAACAAAAGTTTTTCTTAAAGATTTTTTATCTACGACTGTTGATAATCCATCCCACAAATAATGATCGCTTGTTGCAAACGCGAAATCAGGAACATTTGCCGCAATTATTTTATAATGCAGTTTATCGTTGTTTTTTGTAACCAATCCCTTCTTATAATCATTCTCGTTTATAATATTAACAACATTAGAGGCGTTATAAGCTTTTTTATATTTTTCGCTTGTTTCGGCAGAAAAGACTTCATCCGGATTTTGAAGAACTCCGGTTGACCATACGATAAAACCTTTTGGAACTGTTAACTCGACATTAAAATTATTGAAGTCGTTATACATTTCAGTTGAACCGGTATAATTCAGCATATCCCATCCGTCTATATCATCATAAACAGCTACCTGAGGAAACCAGTAGCCAACAAAAAAAGAAGTGCTGTCATATGTTCCCATTCTAATGTTTGAATATTTTGATAAAATAAAGCTCCAGTTAAATTTTAATTCAATTTTGGATTTCGGAGCAACTGAAACTTCAAGAGGGATAACCAAATTTGTTCCTGTCCTTCTTGGGATATTATCCACTTCAGTATTATTAATGAATATCTTTTGAATATCTACACCATTATTAACCNNCTCATATTGCCTTTACGAAAGATATCCTGATAGAGACGGATTACAATTTGATTTAATGAGTCCGGGCTATTATTGGTATAAGTGATAAGTTCCTGACCGGTAATCTTTCTTGTTGCCGATTCAAGTTCTGCCTTAATAATATAATCGGAGCTATTCTGCCAATATGCGGGTCCCGGTTTACCTTCAAGGGTACGTGTACCTTTTTCAATTGCATGACGGATATTTAACGGTACCGGCAAAGATAAGTTTTGAGCAATTAAGTAAGAATAACTTGACATCATTATCAGAATACAAATAATAGTATAGAAATATTTCATTTTTGTAATCCTGCTATTTTTTAAGCTATGTCTCAACAAAAATATATTGATGCATCAACTAAAACAAACTTTATAAGTTATGAATTATTAGTTATTTCAGTTCCAATTCGTCTTTTGACGGTAATTTGGCAAAAGGAATATGTGGTTCCGTTTGATACCAAAATGCAACGGAAGAGATGCCATCCTGCAAAGGTAAATATCTTCCTCCGCTCATCCATCCCAAAGCTTGAATTGTAACTTTAAGATCTTTTTCAAACCTGACCGGATCAACAATATGCCATCGGTATAATCCGAATCTTTGCTGAGAATCATATAGACCATCGGGAATAATTACCTGCGGCAATCCGGAATATGGAGTGGTGAATTCCTGATACCTGTTTTTATAATCAAAATTATATGAACCGCAAAAATAATCTTCCGTTCCGGTTCCGCATATAGTTGGAAATTTCGTATCTCCATCCAGGAAAAATTTTACTTCACCCTCTCCCCACCAACCTTTACTGTTANNTAAGTTTGAATTGCGCATGAAAATAACCTGCACTTTCCGGAATATCGGTTAGCGTATAATCAATTTGATAATACAAGTTTATGGGTTCAGTATCTATATTGGTCATTGTAATTTTACATTTTTTTCTGAATGGCATCTTCCAATAACAATTAAAAGCACTTCCCGGATTTACACAAATAGCGAGTGAATTAATTTGAGAGTATTGTCCCAACCCGCAAGCAAAAAAATCCCCTACAGGAGTTTCAACCGAAGGTTCTTTTTCATCATCCCAATAAATTCTTAAAATAGAAAATCTCCAGTTACCGGTTGGAGTCATCCATATATGTTGAACAGCGCCCGGGCCTTCAATTTCGGCTAAAACAAATGTTGAATCGGGTTGTATTTTGATATATGGATTAATNNACACCTGTTAAATTTTCAGGACTTATTGAACGAGTCTTCGCATTTGAAAGCAGATATAAATTACTTAGATTAACATCTAATCCATTATAATCAGATTGACTGTAGATAGTTACAGTAAATCCAATCAGACTTAACAAAAAGAATATTTTTTTCATATTTTTCCCTTTTCTTCAATCTATTTTAACAAACCTCTTCTTCGCAAGCGGCGTAGCCAAAAGCAGCCGGGCAAGCCAACCCAAAGCTGGTAAATTTAAAACCGCTTTCGGCGGATTAATCAGGAATTGCGACCACGTAATATTTTGAATTCTCTTTCATACATAAGAATAACTCCGGTAGGACAGCAGGTAATAAAAACGAATCGCCTTTTCCGAATGTAGCATATTTTTTTTCTTCTCCGGATATCCATTCTACCTTCATCTTTCCGTTCTCAATTAAAACAACAATTGGTTTATCTTTAGTTACAAGCTTATGATCTGATCCGGTATTTTTCATATAACTGCTCACTTCAAATTCTGCCGCGGTTGTTTTGAAAACCACTTCATCCAGTTTCTGTTGTTTATTGATTATCTCAATTTCACCAAAAGAGTAATTCATGATTTCGAGCAAGGTGTCGACATCTTTGAATTTGCTTGTGAGTCCGGCACGAACAACGTTATCGGAGTTTGCCATACACTCAATAATGTTTCCTTTAATGTAGGCATGAGGAACCCCGGCAGCAGTAAAAAATGCCTGTCCCGGTTTAAGCTGAATAATATTGAAAAAAAAGAAAGATAATAGTCCAACATCGCAGCCATAGAGTTTTTGCTGAATTAAAAATTGTTCTTCTTCCAAAGTTAAATGGCTTTGAGCTGAGAATTTTTCAACCAATTTATTAATTACACTTTCCAATTTCTCTTTGTCATCAGCTTCATTCATTATGGTTTTATAAACAATTTCAATATTTTCTTTAAATTTATTTTCATCATCGGTATCAATCAGCATTTCATAATTATTCCCGCCGATGAAATCTTTTAGTTCGGGACATTTTATAAATATTTCCTTAATCTGTTTTGCAGGACGAAATCCAACAATTGCAGTCAAAGAATCAAGAGCTATGGCAATTTCCGGTTTATCATTATCATCGGGATAATTTNNTTTTTATTCGGATGTATTTGAATCGATAATGCCCGTGCGGCTGATAGCACTTTCAAAAGAAAAGGAAATTTACCGTTATATTTTTTGGAAACACGATTTCCTAAAACTTCCAACGGGAAATTATCAATTACCAAGTTGAGAGGGTACCTTGTGCCTTCAATTTCAATTTCGGATGGTGCTTTAGGGTGTGCACCAATCCATAATTCAGCGTAAGGTAAATCTTTTACCGGTTCTACCCCAAGGAATTTAGGAATAAATGCATTATCATTCTTAGTGCCCCAATCATAGTTCTGCACTTTATTAAAAAGTTTGTACGGCTGCGGCTGAATTGGTTTTAATGGCATAGTTCACGATCTTTTTTTGAATAAAGATTTTTTTAACTAATCAAAATTAGCTAATAAAGATTAATATAATTGTAAAAAGAATTGAAGTAGTCTTGGTGGTTGCTTCGAATGCCCCAGTCGTTTNNAATAGTAGCTGAGTGATCGCCGAAGGCGATTGTATTGAAGATGTAAAGCTATTCCAATTTAGTCCGACAAAAAATTAATCCAGACGGGTGAGAAAGGCATATTTTAAGAGACTTTATAAAAGGATTCAGGAAGTGTTTAGGAAGTAGTAAGGAAGTAATTAGCTTTGTCTTCTTTTCCCGATTTCTTTTCACA
>PLNZ01000240.1 GCA_003142915.1 Ignavibacteriales bacterium
GACTTCATTCATCTCTAAAAAGAGTACTGTATATAAGTTATTATAATATAACAAATTGTAAAGCCATTTTACATACCTCAGCGCTTTTTAAAGGTATTTTGTCTGAAAATTTTCAAAGAACTATTTTTCACCCTGCATAATTTAATAAATCATAAAGAATTGTCGCTATGCGTAGCTCAGCTTTTTAAATAAATAGGCTAAATAATTATAAAACAATAAGTTATTTAAAAACCCCCCGATATTCCAGAGGGAATTGTTTTTGTGTATTTTTTCTACACTTATGGCTTTCCCCCGGCAATCAACGTATACCGGATATATCCTTATGTTTTCTTCTTCATCAATCAAATTTGTAAGTTCCTTAAAAAACTCCGAATCCTTCGGAGGCCTGTGTTTTTGTAAATTTTCCTATATTTATTGCCTTGTCGTAACAATCACCGCACACCGGATATATCCTTATGTTCCCATCTTCATCAATCAAATTAGCAAGTTCTTTAACAAGCTTACTAATATTTTTTGAAGGAAGCTTGCATTCAAAGACCGATTCCTGAACTCTCTCGCCAAACCCCTCAAGAAATGCGGATACTTTTAGTCTCTGCTTGTTATCGGGGATATCGTACGTAATAATATAAATCATTGTATTAATAAAAAAATGAAATACTCATAAAACTAAACTCTGTCCGCCAATAGTCAAGCTCTTAATCCCCTTCTCATAAACAAGAAAATAGGCAGTATTAGAGTCCGGTTTTACATAATAATTTAATTAACAATACATACTTATTTCGTAAGCAAAGGTTGATATTNNAGCTTCTTCAGAACCTGGCGGAATGAATGTTTCGTTAAGCCGCTGTTCCATTTGCCGTATTAATTTTATTCTTGCATCGTTATTCATTGAACAAGGATACTTACCATCTACGTTAAATGTAAAATCAGCCGGTTTGATAATATTCCTGTTGATGATATAAAGGATTCTGCTTTCTGCAATAAACCTGAACTCTTCTACCAGGTCGCTTGCAAGCGCAGGATATCTTCCGCGTGAAATATGATAAAATCCAATATCAGGGCTTAGCCCTGCTATTTGAAGCGCAGTGGCAATATGATTAAACAAAACCATGTAACATATTGAAAGCATGCAATTAATAGGATCTTTAGGAGGATGCTTCACCCTGCCGTCAAATTTCCATTCAGCCTGTAATAATTTACCATACGCTTCAAAATAAACCGCAGAAGCTTTCCCCTCTATTCCCCTTAAAACATCTATAGACGTACAACCTTTTGCGGCTTCAATAAATGAATTGAGCTGACCGCTGATTCCATTGCCGTCTTGTTCTTTTTTAGATAATAGTGAAACACAATTGTGTATTTTAGCAGCTACAATTTTCTTTGCAAACTCCAACGAGAATTCTTCATTCTCAGCCAGGCTCTGCTGCCTTAGCCAGTATTTGTAGTTCTTAGGCTCAAAAGGAATACTTAGGTACAGCTTCCCGTTAAAATTTGTAAAATAAACCGGTATACGGTTCAGGTTTAATTTTACAACCGCTGCAAAAGAAATTTTTACAGTACCCATAAAAACAAGCGAAAGGATTTGTTCAAAAGGAAATTTTCTCTCCTCGCCTTTTGGATTTTCAGTGTCCTTAATTACTAATGTATCCCCTTCAAACCTGACGGCATGCGTTGCGCCATTAACATAAAGAGGAAAATTATTCCTTTTGGCATCGCCACAGATACCCGGTAGCCGGGAACCGGCAATTTTATTTATCTGAGGTTTATATGATTTTTTTATCTGCCCGGCAGGTTTAATTTCATTGGGTTCTATCTGCATCAGCCAATTTTTATTAAATGCATCCCCGGGAATTTCAATTTTCCCTGCAAATAATTTTTTATCATCCTCATGCACTACTTCAATCTCAGGTTTCTTAGTTTTAACCTCATTATTGAGCTGAGCGCTGCCCTGCAGGACAGTTTCAATCTTACCCTGTAAATTTTCATAAGTTGATTTGTTAAACAAAAAGCCTAAATATTGAAATCCGTGATCAAAATTTTCTATTTTGGTTTTTCCTTTATTTAGTTCAAGGTGTAATTTTTCAAGTGCGTTTCTTGCAGCCTCAATTGCGTTTTCAATTTCTGCTTTTGAGCGGCAGAGAATTAATATATCGTCCGCATATCTAACAAGCTTAAAATTTTCTTCCAATAGTTCATCAAACTCATCAAGATAAAGATTTGCAAGCGCCGGTGAAATTACCGCGCCTTGCGGAAGTCCCCGGTCTCTTATTATAACCCTGCCGTCAAAAAAAACAGGCTGTCTTACCCATTCCTCTAAAATTTTCAAAAGAGGATCGTTATGGAACAGCACATCAAGCTTGCTGAAAAGTATATTCCAATCCACATTATCAAAAAAGGATTCTATATCGGTTTTAACAGCAAATTTAAAACCATTCTGCGTTGCTTTTAAAATTGTTTTAGCCGCGCTTATGCGTGAAATGCCCTTTCGGTATGCAAATGAGCTGTCTTCAAGAAGCCTGTCAATAGAAGGCATGATAATATTATTAACCGCCTTCTGGAGGAGCCTGTCCCTAAACTCCGGCACAGCCAGCGCTCTTGTACCGCCGCTTTTCTTAGGCACATTACACCCAATTAAATGTGAAGGCACATATTTACTTTGAAGGGTATTTGTGGAAAGGATTCTGATATTGTTCTCAATATCTTTTTCAAATTCCTCTTCTTTAAAATTATTTGAAACTGCTGTAGTTTTATGAATAAGCCCGTAAGCTTCTTTTATATTTGCAAGTCCGGCAGATCTTTGCAAAAAATTTTCTACCGGATGAACTACAGGAATTTTTACCGGGCAGCTTTCGATATAATATTTCCCAAAGCCAAAGCTGCTGTTCCTGCCGGCATGAATATACTGCCCAAGCCATAAAAGATTCGGCCAGAATCCGTCAAGCTCGGCGCTGAACTTAACGCTGCCTATAACCCCGCCTAGGGTTTCGTTCTGAGAAGGAACATCAACCCANNGTCTTGTATATAATCCTGCAAGCCGGTATTTGAGGAGCAGTATTGATTTGAAGCTTAATATTAAAATAAGCCGCAAGGTCCTTTGCCCGGTAATAAAGCCTTTCTAAAAAATATCCGGCGTCAAAATATGAAGGATCAAAAAATGATTTTCCTTTTTCTTTTTTACGCCGTGAATGTCTAAGCGGAGTAAGAAATCTTAATTCAATTTCATCGCTTAAGTTTTCAGGCAGAGATTTTATTACTTCAATCTCCGATATTTCACTTAATGAAAAGAAAGATGAAATATCGCCATTTTCTGCATTCTTCCCCAAAGGAATGGCTTCTTTAAATATTTCTTCAAGTGAGCTTTTAAGATCCGGTATATTAATTGGATTACTACCGAGCAAAGTTAACCCGAAATTATAGAGATCGTTTTGATGATAGTTNNATCGAATAAATTACAGCATAAGCTGTAAACCTGCATACCGTGGTAAAAAGGGAAAGTACAGTTCCTTTTAAGCTTAAGCTGCAGTTTATAAACAGTGACAGCGATATTAAGAATTTCAGTATTCATTCTTTGTAAAATATAAATTATTTGAATTTAGCTTTCAATAAAAAAAATAAGATAAAGAGCGGGAAATAATAATTACAATAATTCCATATTGCAATATCTTTTTACTCCTGACTTCTCTTGTATAATCAATTAACTTAATTCATCTTCTAAAAGGATTGTAAGTTGGGCAGTTTTGCCCGACCCGTCAGGAAGAATCAGCCGACTTCATTCAACTCTGAAAAG
>PLNZ01000130.1 GCA_003142915.1 Ignavibacteriales bacterium
ATACTTAGCATAAAATATTAGTCGAATTAAGTAGTTTTATTGACTTCCACTGGTTTGAATCCAGTCGGATTTAAGATTGGAATAAAAACATCTCGCAATTGTGTCCCTTCAGTTTTTGCTGCTAATATTCCTCTTGTTGTCGACAAAGAAATACTAAGGAAAGTATGCATAATTTGATCCGGAATATTGATTGAATTGTCGCTGGGGTCAATAAACTCGGAAAAATTGACGACTTCATAAGTAATGCGAGTAATAAGTTCACAAACTTTTATTTGATTTTCCTGATCTAAATAAACGTCAACTAAGGTATCAATTCCTATTACATCATTATCTTTATCCGCAAAAGAAGCCGGATTTATTTGGAAATGGATTAGACTTTTATCGACGACGTCTAGTTCAGGAATATTCTTTATGGAAAATTGAAGTGTAGATATATTCTTAATGCGAAACGATATATTTTTTTGATCTGTCATAATTTATGCTGCATTATTTGTGATAAGATATAACTCTGCATAGGAACTATTTGGTTTATTTTCAACTTTGTTATTTTCGTTATTATCTAAAAAAAGTTTAGTCATAGAATCAGTATTAGAACTCATTTCAAAATTAGAATTCGATGATATACCAAGAGGCAAAGCATTAGAATCATTTTCGGAAATAGTGTAATATGTCATTAAAGAATCTATATTGTCTTTTTCAAAATAAGTTGATTTCCAATTCCTAAAAAGGAATGGAAGAAATCTTTCAATTATCTCTTCACGTGTAAAAATAAGCTGCTGATCCAACGCCGCTTCAATTTTAGCAATGCTCTTCAATGTAAAATTATGATTCCCCGATAACCATTTACTAATTTCAGATTCTTCTTTTTCCAAAATATCAGCTAAATCTTTTTGCGACTTCCCTTTCTTTTTCAATAAAGAACTTAATTGAACAGAAAAATCCATTGAATGCTGTACGAAATATTCAAATTCTATCGGTGTTTCGTCCAAGAATTGTTTTACCAATTCTTTTTTACTTTTGATAATTGACATAAATCCCTTTCAGTTTATGATCATATTTCAAAATTTAGATTACCTTTTAAGTCATCATTAGTAATAATTATTTCTTTAGTTAAAATACGTTCATTAATTAAATCCTCTATTTTTATTAGTAGTTCACAAATTACATTTAGATGAGGATTTTCAATTAATTTAACTTTACCCGGTATTTTAATTCCACCACCACCAAGAACAATAGCAACACCAGAAAATTTTATACAATACAAACGTAAATCTTCTTTCGTTTCTTCTATTCTAAATACACGGTAGTGTTCTGGACTTTCACGTTTGAAAAAATTGTCAGCCAAACCTCTCTGATAGGACATTTTTTTTAATTGTGTTCGTAAAGTTCTTACCGCGTCTGGAACAATAGTCATATTTTCATACACGAATTGCTCGTATTCAGAAAGTTCTTTATCAGAAAATTGTATTGTATAAATTTTGGTTTTTTTGCCATTATACAAAGGAATTATCGAAAAGTTCACTTAAAAGTTAAGTCCTTTTTATAATAAATCAAAGGTAAAAATTGATATATAAGTTAAGTTTTATAATAAATGTCAAAAATGATCGATTTTAGAGCTTTTGTGATATATTTCAATTTTAGTAAGTTTACTAAAACAAATATTTCCTTAATCTTATATGTATTTCGGCTTCCAATAAATAGAATTACTTACTATTCACCCCAAATTCTTCGAGGATTTCTTTTGCCATTTTTTCGGCGAGGGACCAATCATGAAGCTTTTCTTTTGCATTGGCTTCTAATTGGTCTTTGAGACCGGAAATGTATGAATGATAATTCTTTATTATCTGTTCAACTATTTTTTCTTTGGCGGGTATTTTGATTTGATATGTTTCATGTTGTGAAATTATTTCAACAAATTCAGCTTTTGATTCGCTGTCGAGTTCAAATATTGTTTCACCTTCTTCGGTTTTCATCTGGTAACGGTTAAAAAATGAATCTGCTGTTAATGGTTTACCATTTGTNNTTTTCTTATACCATCGGGCAGACATTCATCAATCACATCTGTTTTAACCTTTCCGTATGCAAATCTAACATCATCTTTTTGGATCTTCTTCCTCATCTTTGGTAATTCAAGGCGTTCTTTTACAAGCTCACATAATCCATCATATATTTTAGGATTATATACCTTGGCATCAAGACCTATAGCTTCTAATATTATTGCATCAAGTTCTTTTCTATCTTGTTGTTTTACTTCATTAGAAACCGAATTAATTTCTCTTTTTAAAAGCTTACTTATGTTGCGTTTAGAAAAACTCGGCATATTTTTAGGTATTAATAAATTTTCAACTTCAAAAACGGGAGTTTTTAGAACACCATCGCCTAATGATTGGAACGCTGTGATTTCTCGAAATAAATTGACAAGTGTTGAATTGAGATATATACCATATTTCAGATTGTCTTTTGTTTCAATAGCATAGAATTTGTCACTTTCAAGTATTTCTTCTCCCGTAATAAGAGTTCTGAAGGAATCGAAATACATTTCAGTCCATAATATTTGTGGAAATATTCTAATATTTATTGACCACCAATAACTTCTTCCTTGAACTGATGGAACATCCATCCATGAAATATTTTCTTTTGTCCTTTGCTTTTCTCCCCACTCAATATATTTCAGAGCATATTTATCGCCTTTCTTACGAAGATCGGCTTTGCTTTCATTACAGAGAAATATTTTGAATTTCAGTTTAGTTGGATCAATTGTAATACTTTCAGATTCTTTCGGACTTTTAATTACAGCACGTAAATATTTTTCTTCTATTAATCCTTCCCATCCTCTTGCATTACGGGTTCTATCCCCAGGGA
>PLNZ01000051.1 GCA_003142915.1 Ignavibacteriales bacterium
AATTCTTGTTGGGTCTTTTTGATCATCCGTACGTTGACACAACATTAGTTTCAAAAGTATTTCATACTGAAGAACACCAGGCACTGGCTCTTAAAGCAGCGCAAGAAGGTATTTGTCTTCTGAAAAATGAAAATGGAGTACTTCCCATTAATAAAAATGTAAAATCTCTTGCAGTTGTTGGCCCTTTAGCTACAAGTACTTATTTGGGAGGGTATTCAAATGATGAAGGAAAAGGCATTTCTATTCTTGATGGTTTGAAACAAAGAGCGGGAAATTCATTGCAAATTGATTACGCAGAAGGTTATGACCCTGATTCCGCTGCTTTGTCGGAAACGTATTTAACAAAAGCTGAAGACCTAGTAAAAAAATCAGATATGACAATAGTGGTTTTGGGAGAGGATACTAAAATTGTTGGTGAAGGGAAAGACAGGGCGGAACTTGATCTTAGTGAACAGCAGATGGATCTTATTAAAAAGCTTTACCAAACTGGAAAACCAATTGCAGTAGTATTATTTAACGGAAGGCCTTTGACAATTAATTGGGTTGCTGAGAATATTCCTTCAATAGTTGAAACCTGGTTCTCCGGGGAAAAGGGCGGACTTGCTATTGCCGACGTCTTGCTGGGAAATGTAAATCCTTCCGGTAAATTACCCATTACTTTCCCTCGCTCCGTTGGCCAGATTCCATTTTATTATGATCATAAACCAACATCAAGACACGCTTATGTTGACGAGGCTAATACACCGCTGTTCCCGTTTGGTCTTGGACTTAGTTACACTACATTCAATTATACCGATTTACAAATATCGCCTTCTAAAATACCGGTTAGCGGGAAAGCCAAAATTACTGTAAAGATTACAAATACCGGCAAAGTAGAGGGTACAGAAGTTGCTGAGTTATATGTTCGGGATGAAGTAAGCAGTGTAACTACACCAATTATTGCATTGAAAGGCTTTAACCGGATTACTTTAAAACCCGGAGAAACCGGAGAGGTTACTTTTGAAATTGGGCCTGAACAATTATCTTTATGGAATAGAGAGATGAAACAGGTGGTTGAACCGGGAGAATTTAAAATAATGGTAGGCAGCTCTTCCGCGGATATCAGACAGCAAGGGAGTTTAATGGTTTCAAAAAATTAGTTTGAATTAAATTATTTTTAACAGAACAGAAATTGCAATGAAGAGGAATATGGTAACGTTTCTGCCCATACTGTGGCTGCTGCCGGAAACCAGCGGCCACATGCTCGAAGAAATTGAAAAACATTTCAGGGGCATTAACTAATGAAAAAAATATCTTTATTAGTTTTCCTGCTTTCAGCGATTGTCTGCAGTTATGGACAGCAACCGAAATGCCCGGTTGATTACGTTGATCCATTTATTGGCTCACAAGGGGCGAGGTGGTTCGCTTTTACGCCAGCCGCCGTTCCATTCGGGCTCGTCAAACTGGCGCCGATGACATATGGCTTCAATGGTTATTATGGAGGCGGCGGGCAGTCGGGTTATAATTACCAGGACTCTTCCATAATCGGTTTCGCCCATGTGCATGAATGGCAGACCGGCGGCATCCTGATAATGCCGACCACCGGTAACCTGGTAACAGTTCCCGGGGAAGTCACCAGCGTCGATTCCGGATTCCGAAGTCCATTCCGGAAAGTCAATGAAAAAGCTTCCGCAGGTTACTATTCGGTTTTGCTGGACAAGTACAACATCCTTGTCGAATTGACTGCCACCACCCGGGTCGGGTTCCACAGATATACGTTTCCAGCCTCGGATGACGCTCATATTATTTTCGATANNCGGAAAGCAGGCAAGTTCTTGGAGCCGGTATCGAAATCCTGTCACCCACAAAACTGCAAGGCTACACCATTGCCCTGCCAGCCTACCAGACCTACCGACCTGATTTGGAAAAGAAATCTATCCGTGTCTATTTTGCCGCCGTTCTTAACAAACCGGCGCTTTCGTATGGCTGTTATCGGGACAACACTCACAACGATAGATTAAGGGCGGAATATGGCCAGGGTTGCGGCGCCTATCTCAATTTTAAAACCACCAAGAACGAGGTAATTGAAATCAAAGTCACCATCTCCTTTATCAGCATGGAACAAGCCTGGGCGAATCTGAAAGCCGAGGGTACTGGAAAATCTTTCGAGCAAGCCCGGAAAGAAGCCCGCAAAGTATGGAATACCCAGCTTTCCAAAATTGAAGTGGAAGGAGGAACGGAAGAAAACAAAGTCAAATTCTACACAGCTCTTTACCAGGTACTGCTGGGCCGGGGCATCAGCAGCGACGCCAATGGGAAATACATTTCCAATCTCAATGAAGTAAAACAAATCCCATTGAAGCACGGCATCCCTGAATACAATCATTACAATAACGATGCACTGTGGGGTGCTTTTACCGAATTGACCCAGTTGTGGTCATTGGTTTATCCTGAACATATCAATTCCTATGTTAAATGCATGCTCGACGTTTATGACGATATTGGGTGGCTACCCGACGGATTGACCTGCGACAAACTGATGCCAGGTATGGAATCCAATCAGACCTGCACCATGATCGCTGCCGCGATCAACCGCGATATTGCGCATTTTGATATTGAGAAGGCATACCAAGCCTGCTTGAAAAGCGAGACGGACTACGTAGGGCGCCCTGCCGGAGTAGGGAAAGAAGACCTTAAATATTTTTGGGAAAAAGGTTACGTACCAATTGACAAGTACAATCGCGCCGGCGGATCGCATACGCTTGAATATTCCTACACCTGCTGGGTTACAGCTCAGATTGCCCTGAAGCTGCACATAACTGGCGACTACGATAAGCTGATGAAAGCCTCACACAATTGGCAAAATATGTATGACGAACAGAATGGCTTTCTCTATCCGCGCAACTCGGATGGCACATTTATGCGTCCCTTCGATCGTAACTCCAGCCGCGGATTTGAGGAAGGGACTACTCTACAATACGCTTTTTATGTGCCGCAGGATATTGATGGTATTATCAGAAAGATGGGAAAAGAGAGGAGCATCAATATATTGAACGAGAGTCTGGATACCGCCAAAAAGAATAATTTTGACGCTAGTTCTTACAATCAAGGCAACGAACCGTCACTTCTGAATGCTTATCTCTTTGACCACATGGGAAGGCCAGATTTAACTCAAAAGTGGATAAGGGCCATCATGGATAAATTCTACAGCGCCACCCCAAATGGATACCGGGGTGCGGATGACGATCAGGGTCAGCTATCGGGCTGGTTTGTTCTTGCGGCCATTGGGTTATATGATATCAGCGGTGGCTGTGGTGTGGATCAGCAACTCTACGTCCATACTCCCCTGTTCCCAAAAATCACTATCCACCTGGACCGCAATTACTACAAATCCGACAAGTTTACCATTATTTCAAAAAATTTCTCCGACAAGAGCATTTACATCAAATCAGCCAGGTTAAACGGAGCCCCTTTGAGGGACCTCCATTTCGATTTTGCCAAGGTCAACGCGAACTCAAAACTCGAGCTGGAGCTTTCCGAAAATGCACAATGAAAACTCGGATATAAAAATGTCTGTTTCAAATGTTTATGGCTTCTTTTTAAATTATTATGACTTATTAATTGATTTTTAACTAAGCATATAACCATGAAAATTTTTTTAATATTTATTATCTTATTTATTAGTTCGGTATTGTTATTTTCTCAACCCCTGAAACGGCAGGAACCATATGATATTTCTAAGGACAGGGTATTATATGTTATTGGGTATGCACATCTCGATACAGAATGGAATTGGGATTATCCTGCCAGCATTAATGAATACATCAAGAATATAATGACTGAGAATTTTCATCTATTTGAAAAATACCCGGAGTATGTTTTCAATTTTACAGGTTCCCGCAGATACCAGATGATGAAGGAATATTATCCTGACTTGTATAAAAAACTTGTTCAATATGTTAAAGAAAGGCGCTGGTACGTGTCTGGTTCGTCAGTCGATGAAGCTGAAGTGAACATTTCTTCCCCTGAATCTATCATCAGACAAGTATTATATGGAAACGAATTTTTCAAGAAAGAATTTGGTGTGGAAAGNNAAAGTAAGGATATTATGCTGCCTGATTGTTTTGGATTTTTAGCCAGTTTGCCGACTATCTGGAACTATTGCGGGATGCTTGGATTTTCTACAGCGAAACTTTATTGGCATTCGGCTGCAGGCATTCCGTTTAATGTTGGAGTGTGGAACGGTCCGGATGGAAAAGGTGTTATTGCTGCACTGGCTCCGACAAGTTATGTTAGCGATATACCCCCGCGTTTTGATAAAGACAGTTCATGGAATNNCCAATGCCCGCATTTCGGATGATATTGATAAGTACGGCATCTCTTTCGATTACCGTTATTATGGTATTGGGGATCAAGGCGGAGCGCCATTGGAAAGAGACGTGAAAAATGCTGTTGAAAGTCTTCATAACAGTGACGGCAAATTCAAAGTGCTGCTTACTTCTTCCGACCAGATGTATAAAGATATTACTCCTGAACTCAGAAAGAAACTGCCCGTGTATTCAGGTGATTTGTTATTAATTGAACATAGTGCGGGTTCCCTGACCTCTGAAGCTTATATGAAACGGATCAACCGGAAGAATGAACTGCTTGCAGGCGACGCAGAAGAGTTAGCTTCAGCGGCCGATTGGATGGGAGGGGCAAATTATCCGCATGAAAAACTAAATAACGCCTGGAACCTTGTTCTTGGCAGTCAGTTTCATGATATCCTACCCGGAACAGCAATTCCAAAAGCCTATGAGTATGCATGGAATGATGAGTTTATCGCTGCAAACGGATTTGCTGAAGTACTTAAAAACTCTGCAGGTTCACTTTCATCAGCATTAAATACCCAAACTGAAGGCAGAACTCTGGTTGTATACAATCCGGTAGCTATGGATAGGGAAGATGTTGTTACGGCTGAACTTACTTATTCTAAAGTCCCGGAAAATATTAAAGTATTCGATAAAGATGGCAAAGCTCTTCCCTCACAGATCATTGAAAGGAAAAAGGATGCTATTAAGTTTATCTTTTTAACTAAAGTGCCATCAGTTGGTCTTGTTGTTTTTGATGTTAGGGAAACCAAAGAGAAGCTTTCCACAGATAGAAATCTTGTTATTACTAACCGCTCCCTTGAGAATGACTATTATAAAGTGAAAATAGACGATAACGGTGACATATTAAGTATTTATGATAAAAAAATTTCAAAGGAATTGCTATCCCAACCGGCACGCCTTGAATTTTTACATGAACATCCAAAACAGTGGCCTGCATGGAATATGGATTGGGACGACAGGCAGAAGCCGCCGATAGGTTATATGAATGAAAACGCTTCCATTTCAATTGTGGAAGAAGGACCGGTACGTATTGCACTTCAAATAAATAGGGAAGGTCAAAATTCAAAAATAACACAATTATTAAGTCTTGCAGCAGGAGACGCCGGCAAATGTCTGGAGGTCGGTAATAAAATTGACTGGCAGTCGAGAGGGGTTAGTCTGAAAGCCTCCTTTCCACTGACAGTAAGCAACGAAAACGCAACATATAATTTAGGGGTAGGTACAATTGAGCGGGCTACAAACAACCCTCTAAAATATGAAGTGCCTTCAAGGGAGTGGGTTGACCTTACCGATAAATCGGGAAACTACGGAGTATCCATTCTTGAAGATTGCAAGTTTGGTTCCGATAAACCAAATAACAGTACTGTTCGGTTAACTTTATTATATACTCCGATAGCCGATGCGTTTGAGAATCATTTCATATATCAGGACAGCCAGGATTGGGGTATTCACGATTTCAGATATGGTATATACGGGCATAACGGAGATTGGAGAAAAGAGGAGTCTCAGTGGCAGGGGAAATTCTTTAATCAACCCCTAATGGCTTTTGAAACATCAAAACATAACGGTCAGTTTGGGAAAGATATTTCTTTGCTTCGTCTCAGTTCCTCCGAAATAGGACTTATGGCTTTTAAGAAAATGGAAGATAATGACCATTATGTTGTTCGTATTAATGAACTTAAGGGTAATGATAACAGAGGATTATCCGTCACTTTCCCAAATAAGATCGTTGACGCATATGAAGT
>PLNZ01000029.1 GCA_003142915.1 Ignavibacteriales bacterium
ACGTAGACATTTTACTATGAAGTATAATGGTTTCAGTACTGAAAAAGTGATGTTTGAGTATGGTAATAAAAAAGGGTAGCCGGTTGGGCTGCCCTTTTCCTTTTGTAAAGGTATAGATGTTATTTTAGTTATTTGATAAAAAATACTTCGTTATTTAATTCGGGTGAAGTTGTTTCACTTGTTGGCTGCTGGTCTTGTTTCTTGGCGTTTCTTAGAATACGATGATAAAAAGCTTGTGCGTCTTTTGAATCAGTGACAACCTGCCCAAATTGTGCAAGACACATTAAAGCTCTCTTTAATAACATTAAATTTTCATAATCTAGAACTGGTCTGATTATAGTACCTTCTGCTGGAGTTGGAAACATCATTTCAACTAAAGGGTCTGGCGTATTATCGACAACTTTTTGATTGTTGTCTGTGATAATTAGACTGGTGGTATTTGAGTCTGATGATTCTGGTGAGTCAATTAATAAAGTTGACTGACTGGCTGGTGATGGATGGCTCAAAGTGAATTGGTCTTTAACAAGTTGCAAGGGGCTGACTGATTGAGCTAATGATTCTTGATATGCGTGTAAGTAAATTTTGGTTGCTGCTGAGCCTTGTTTGTGTCCTAAAAGTGAATCTACTAAACTGACGTTACCTTTAGACATGAGCATAACTAGTGATGCGCTGCTGTGTCTTAATGTGTGGGGGCTTAGTCTTTCGCCTGTGAAACCTGCTTTGATTAAAAGTCTGTGTACTCTAAATTCTAATGCTCTGGCTGATGCTGGCTTAGATGGGTCTTTCCAATCTTTAAATACCCAGTCGTCTGGTGTTCCTGATAATGATTGAAGCATTTTNNTCTGAATCATTGTAAAAAATGATGTCTCTGCCTCTTAAAGCTAAAAGGTGTTCTGGCTTCCCGGGGTTACTTCCGATTTCACCTGCTCTCATTGGTGAATCAATGAAGGTGTAAATTAATGCTAAATCTCTGGGAGACGTACAGGACGCGATGATTAATGCTAGTTCTTCAGCATTAAAGAAACGTTTCTCAGTTTCATCAACCTTTATCGGTTCAACATCTGATAAAAAATCACAATTAATCTTAAATTTTTTCCTCATAAGATGATAAACTGCTTTGACGTTATGAAGATGTAAACGTGCGCTTGAAGGGTTAAGGTGTTGTGTTTCAACTAAATTCTTTGTCCAGATGTCGATTTCTCCTGAAGTTTGAGGCAGCTCCTCGTAAATTGAGTTGAGAGAGTTCATTGCTGCTGTGATATTTTTGATTGTAAAAAATCCTAGTCTCTTGAATTGAAGATAGTATTTTAATGCTTCTAATGTTTTCATCTTGGTAAACTCCTTATAATTTTAGTTCTCGAAAGCTAGCAGCTTTCATACAAGTGATGAGCTATACGACACTAAGCTAGTCATAATTTGTAAGATTTCATTACATCAGTTACAGAGTACCTGATGATAAATTTGACAAGCTGACGTGATCGCATGGCAGATATAAATTAAAAATTACAGATGTATCGAGGTTCTTGAGTGTCAAGGTTGTATAAAAAGAAAATGTGAAACTGACTTTTAAGGCAATCATCCTTATTTCTAAGAATCTTATTAGTAAATCGAAAATACGCCTATTGGTGGCTTTACTGCCGTGGGCACAAGATGCAAGTTTAAAGATATTCGTAATCTTTTCGGGGCAAGCGGAGCGCAAGGGTGAGCTTGTTGTGGCAAGCCCATAAGATAGCTTTAGGTGAGGGGTATTGTTCATTTAATAACCTGATTTAAAGATGTTTCTGATTGAATAAAAGATTGTTGTATTGGTTGTCCTGAGGACAAAGATAATGGCTTAGGGTGAAGCCATGATTCGGGAATTAATGAGCGAATAGCTTTGCTTCTGGATTTACTTTGAGTAATAGCTATTGCGTAATAACCTTTAGGTGCTTTGCAACTTAAAGAAGCTAAGATATGGAATTTAGGTGTTGGTGCAAGTTCGGTGAACTTAGCATAGATATAGACCGTTTGATAGGTTTTATCTAGAGGTACATTTAAAATAATCATAATAATAAAATCCTATTTAAAAGTAATGAGGATACTGTTGTTATTTTTTAACAATTCCTCTATGTCAACAGAATTTGTATATCGAAGATGGTTGTCAAATAACTTTGTTATTGCTTGTTCTCGGTCTACTGCCGATATTGACAGAGATGTAAGTTCGGGAACATCCGATGTACGAGAATTTAAGGTTATGTTGAGTGTAAATAATTGGTTTGTCATTTGTTTACTCCTTTTTTTATATTTATAAAATAAGTTACATATTGATTAAATTTAATAATTTGATAATATTATATAAAAAGATACATTAAACTCTTTTATATAAATTGTCAATAGGTTATAATGATGCTAGTTAAATAAAAAATGTGGAGGATTAATGATTAATTGGACAACATTATTCTCAACTTTGATATCTTCTGTTATTAACGGAACGGTTACGTTCTTAGCTATAAGATATGTTGGAAAAATGGCTGAAAAAGCCGAATGTAAGCTAAAAAAAGAGTGAAAATGAAAAAAGATATAACGAAATGGCGAAAACTTAGTCATAGCGACAAGATGAAATACGCTCAGGGAATGAGACGTTTAAATTTAGGATACTGGGGGTATCCTGTTAGTATTTTAAGAGCTATTCATTTAACCACACGTGAGGGTGATGATAATACAACAAAAACATTTGCAAAACATCTAAGAAAAATGGTCAATGATTGGCGTTTAGATGGTTATGAAATCGAATACTGCGGAGCTTTAGAATATTCACCTGGCAAAGGTTTATTACATCTACATGGTCTGTTAAGAATTAAGGGTGGTTTCTTTTTGGATGGCGATATCCACAAAACAAGACGTATGTTGGGTGATAAATGGAACAAGATACATAATGCATTTGTAGTACAAATTACATATGTTAAAAACAATCAAGAGCTTCGGGAATATATTATCAAACACATAATGAAAGAATATTTAGGAGAAGATGAAGATATTAGAAACAAGTTCTTATTCTCTAAAGGCTGGATGCGGGATGGCTGGAAACAAGTAAATGATTTGGCTAAGCTGTGGGCTTTAGGAGGTCTAGAATCCGATGGTGGCTTATCTACAATGTTTATGGATAAGAAACGATGGGACAAAATAAATGA
>PLNZ01000019.1 GCA_003142915.1 Ignavibacteriales bacterium
GACTTCATTCAACTCTGAAAAGACTAGATTAGATTCTATAAAAAGATTATTAAGTGTCACAATCAGTCGACTTCATTCAACTCTGAAAAGCTCCCTGGTGTGTATGCTGGTAACTATCGGTGTTGTCACAATCAGTCGACTTCATTCAACTCTGAAAAGCTGAAATAGAGGTAAAATGGTGCTCTGATATAATTTGTCACAATCAGTCGACTTCATTCAACTCTGAAAAGATTTTATCTCCTTTAATCTCCTCCGAAGAGGAGGAAGTGTCACAATCAGTCGACTTCATTCAACTCTGAAAAGTCTAAAACAAATTCTATCCTATTCCCAGAATTTGGTCACAATCAGTCGACTTCATTCAACTCTGAAAAGTTATTTTTTAATTCTTCATTTGGCTTTAAATCTCTTCACAATCAGTCGACTTCATTCAACTCTGAAAAGAGTACTATATATAAGTAGTTATAATATAATAAATTGCAAAGCCAATTTACATACCTCAGCCATTTTTAGCTTCTCTTTCAGTAATGAAAGTCAAAATTCAAATTTTCAAAGAACATAAACTGTTAAAATATATTTAATTACAACATTGCAAACCTCAGCTTTTTAAATAAATACGCTAAATAATTATAATTCAATAAAATACTTTAAAAATCCCGGATTTATTGGATGGGATTTTTTTTGTAGAATTTTTATACATATAACAGTTATTCTTTGCTTAAGATTATTTGAACTGCCCATAACCTACATTCCGTTTAGCGCCAATTCCCCAATCAAGTAGGATTTTTTTAAAAACATCTTTTATAATATTCTTATCTAATAAAACATTTCCATCATTGTCTTTGTAATCAAAAAGTCTAAACTGAAATGTAAAAGAAACGCCTGGACCAACTTTCAAGAAACGAATTGGGATAGGGTTTTTAAAAATACATTTGGTATGCGGCGTGATGTAATCATCTTCAAATAATTTACAGCCGGATTTAATTCCGCTAACATAAGCATCGTGAAAAATATGTTTTCTTTTTGTTTTTGTACTTCCGAAAAAAATTTCTTCCCAGTTACTTACATCAATATAAGAAGCATCTTTTTTTGTGATACCGGCAACAATGTCTTGAATATATTTAAGTTTTTCAGTTCGATAATTAAATTTATCTTTAGGGAAAACACTTTTAAGAACTCCTTTAACAGAAGAACCTGGAAGCATCGGCAGCCCTGTTGTATGGTCGAAAAAGAATCCCAGTTGGAAATCGCCTACATCATTTTTATTGTCAGGATCCGGATCCTTTAACGCCGGATACGAATAACCGGCACCGAGGAGAAGTCCTGGATAATTTGTTGTAAGTTCAAATTGAGAATTATAATTTGCGACGAAATAGTTGTTCAAAGACTCAAAAGCATCAGCATTGTGGTTAAATTCGTTCAGATTTTTGTTGAACTTGATTTTATCAGAAGACGCAACCGGTTTTTCATCGCCGCTTATGTAAAACAACCTCGATATATTATGATTCATTTTCGTTATCCTTACTCTTTTGTTCTGATTCATCTAACTCAAATGACAGTTTTGCCAGTTTACATGCTGTAATTGCTTCCAGCACTTTATCCTTAAAGCGAAGTTTTTCTAAAGTCGACTTGTTCCTGGTTTCTTCTATGTAAATATCAAGAAGGTTTCTGTTCTTGTATTCGTTTTTAATAGGATAAATAACCTCTTTAACAAATGCAGTAATTTTTCTCCTATCAGTACCTTCACTTTCTTTCATATAAAAAGCAAGAGTCTTGGCGAGTCCGGCTTGAACGACTGCCGGGCCGAAAGCATCTATCGCGCTTGTGTAACCGGATTTAATTTTAGTACCCTTTTTTATTTCTTTGAAGCTTTCTAACGGGTGCTCTAAAAGGTTTAAAGCAATAGGAATCATTTCATCAATTCTTTTCTGATTCATAGTTTCACCTCATCAAATTGTTATTTGTGACAATTTAGAAAAACCGTAACCGACGGAGTAATTAGCGCCGAACTGGTAAATTGTGTTCGTGTTTTTAATTATTTCATAGAATGCTTTTGCAGACTCTTTATTAAGTTCTTGCTTATTATTTAGTAAGAATTTATCATAACCTATGATCATAAATAAACGGGTTTTTCTCGGAAGAGCTTCTTCATAAAATAAATTACCGCTTGTACCGTCATCTTTAATCTGGTTCCTTGCAACAACGGGAATAGAATCCGAGCAAATGCTTGTAAAGATATTTTTATCAAATATTGCAAGTTTATTTATATTAATGTTGCAAAGAGTTGTAAGCGAACTTTTAATGGAATCATCCGGCAAAGGTATTTTGTTACCATTAGAATAATCTTCGATCTCAAGAGCATTGCTCCCTTGGAAAAATAGAAAATCTTTACCATTGAATTCTAATTGTTCCAGCCATTTTCTAATCTTTTTCGTTTTTTCACCTGAATTTAAAAAATTATCTAATTGATCGAAATATTCAATAAGTGACGGGACGGAAGTAGAGTTATAATAAACATTTTCTGAAGCGCGCAAAGGCAAAGCAAGCATTTGTGCTTCGAAGAAAATTAAGTGGCCGGGTCCGTAGTCTAATTCTTTATTAGAATCTGCTGTGTCTAAATTAATATCAGTCCCAAAAAGTTCTTGAATATACTCCTTTTTAAAATTGTTATCTTCAAAATTATTTTTAAGTGCTCCTTTAACTCCTGATGAATGAATAATAGGAAGTTTAGTAACGGGGTGGCGCTGAATTAAGTTATCTACAACTCCAAAGTGAGTTTCGCCGGAACCAACGTGCATGTTGGTCAGCGTTTCGATTATAAACATCTGGTATGCGTTCATTTGATTACTCCTATATTAAAAACTTATGAAAAAATTATAGCCTATTTTAGAAGGTATCTTTGGCGATGGGCCTGAAAGTCTTAATGGGCCGTCCGCAAAAAGTATTGAGCCGTAAGGTAATGCAGAAAAAGAATCCGACTTCTGTTTTTCTCCAATGCTGCGCGGCGAATACATTTCATTTATCAAAGCAAATTTCAATCCTTCAAATCTTGACTCATTAGAAATGAAGGGAGAAAAAGCGGCCAGCTTATTATTTGCAAATGTTACTTCATTTGAGCCGTCAAAATCGCCGTTAAATTTTTCATCAAGAAATCTTTTAACTACCGGGTGATCTTTATAGATATACGTGTTATGAATTACCGGTTTTGAAGTTAGACGAAATAAAGATTTTTCACCGCCAAGAATTATGTCGTCGTCTTTAATAACGTTATCTTCAGAGAAGTGGACGATTACGCCGAAAGAAAACCTGGTGGCAAGCCTAAAATCCTTTTTAGTATAGTAATGGCCTTCTTTTGTTGATCTCTTCTCCCTTGCTATCCCGGGCTGTAAATCCGGGATAAATATTTTCTTTGTTTGGTAGGACGGATGATAATTCAGCACATCTTTTGATGATTTACATTTTACATAAGAATCCCAGAATTCGATTCCTCCGAGATATTCGGCAGTATAATCTTTAATTCTTTTAGCATGAGAAAATATTGTATATCCATCTTCGTTTCTTGAATAAACTTTTATATTCTCAATTTCTTTCTTCGGAAAATCAAGCAATTTGAGGTTTTTTACTTTAGGGCTGCCATCTTCTTCTTTATCATATTTTTCATATTCATAAATGACATCGGCAGGCACAGGCAATAGAAAATCCTGAACGCATTTGCTGTCAGGTTCTTGTCTCACTAAAAACACCGGTGAGAGTTTTAGTATTTTGCCGAATTCGAAATTATGACCTTCATCTAAAACATCTTTCATTTCAGAGGTGCCGGTTAGATTTGAAACTGCAGTGAGGATTTTGCCGCTTGCATCAACTTTTGGCTTTCTTGATTCAAGATCAAGCAAATTATTTTGAGAAAGAATAGTAGCTCTTAATGCTCCAAGAATANNCATTGAAGATACGGCGTAAAATCCTTCACCAAATGATTGTGAAGTTCCGAAATAAAATCTGCCGTATGGCTTAAACGAAATTAAATATGGAACGCTCATTTATCTTCTCCGATTAAAAACTTTATAAATCTGATCATTGAAAGGAACTCATTAAACCGGTTATTAGCATCTTTGCCCTTTAGTAATACGGTACCGGAAACACTTGAAACAGTAAGCATATTTACCAGCAAGTTTTGCAGCTCGGGTAAACCTTTGAATGATTCATGAATTTCTTCGTTAAACCGGTTTGCAAAAAAATGTTCAATCTGCCCAATACGGCTAAGATTGGTTAATACTCTTTTATAAAGGGCGAGTTTATGATGAATCCCATGAGGGAACTCAGCCGTACCGGTTCTAATATTTTTTAATATTTTATTGAATAACTCTAATTCCGGTGAGCAAAATCTAAACTGCAGTCCTGCTTTTTGTCCTGAATGCTGCGTCAACAAAAGCGCTAACGAATCTTTGCCTGGTATTTTTTTAGCGATATAATTTAATTGATCCCGTGCCTCTTTAACTGCTAAGGATAAAGGGGATTTATAATAAAACAAATTAACTCCGAAAGAAATGGAGCCGGGCAGATCTTTTTCATTCATTTTGCATTTATAAGCGTTCGACAATTTTTGTATGTAGTCAATAACCGTGAAAAAATTACCCCCCTCGGAAAAAGCTGTTGGCATAAATGACATCACATCATCTCCGCCAATATAAATTGGTTCGCCGTGAAATTCTTTTGTAACGTTGTGAGCAGTTTTTCCGAAATCAAAAAGAAGTTGCGATAGCTCCTGTGGATTTCCCAACTTGTTGGCGGTATCCCCAAGATTATCGCCGTCTGCCTGCACTATTGCCATGTATTTATGGTACGGCTGAACTTCTTTTCCTTTATCCGGCAGTAATTTTCTGAATTCTTTGCCCCCATCCCGGTTTTTATCGAATTCAATTTCTTCCCATTTTTTAATATAAACATACAAATCTTCTTTGTTTATTTTTTGTATTAACTCAAAGGCAGATATTTCGCCGGTAGAGCGATAACGAAATTCATCTGTCTTTGTAATACCAACTTCATTCTTAACAACTTCAGATGTATGACATTCATATTTTAAAAAACAAAAAGGACAAAGCTTTTCATCTTTCTTTTTTCTTTTTCCGCTTGCAAGTGTTTCTTCAATTTTATGTATAAAAATAGAAGGAAGCGATTTACATCGGTAACAAGTGGATTCTTTTTTGCCCAAAGTAAAAGATCGGTTTCTTTCAAGCGCATCGAGGTAGGTATCAATCGTCTCAACAATTTTTTTATTATCGGGCAGCTTATCAACCGGAAGGACGACAAAACTTGTTTGTATATAATCATTAAAGATTTTCTCTACATCATTTCTACTCCTGCCATTTAANNAATTACTTTCAGTGGGTTATATATTTCATCAACGCTTTTTTCGGATTGGGCAATAATATGATCTGGGAAAAGCCCGGCTTTTGTTTTTTCTTCTATACGGCCCAATGCATAATAAGGCGTTAAAAAAGTAAAACATTTTTCATCTTCTAATTTTTGGTATAGCCTTTTAACATACCAGGAAAAGAAGAAAGAGCTGAACCAAAGTTCTCTTGTTTTTTGCGAATGGCTCATCATTTCATAAATAGGGCCAATGGTGAAGCCAAAAACGGATTTATAATTGTTGTTCATAATGCTGTCATATAATGTTTTAAAATATCTAACATAAATTATTTTTCACTTCAATTTTTGCGAGGCCATCAAAAATATTTTTAAGAATTTGATATTGCTTAACCGGGTTTCCATTCTTGTGGGTTTTGAATTGATTCTCTACATACGTTTCTATATTGAAATTTTTTTTAGTTGTTATAAATTCAAAAAAAATATTGGAATTAAAATCTGAGGGGATTTGCAAAGAGAATGGTTTTCTGCCAGATTTTTCATCTATAATGAACCATTTACCTTTTATGGGTATATCTTTCGCCAATTTGATATAGACTGTGTATTTCCCAATTATTGNNTTATCTTTTTTAACCCATACACTATGATTATTTTTTTTAGCTTCGGTTTTTGTAATAATATTTTTACCATAGGATAGCCATGATTCTTCTGTTGATAATCCGAATAAATCTTTTATAAGCTTTTTATTATTGTTTGAGTAATTAAGCACGTCAGAATTAGGGTGATTAGTAATTTGAGTATTTAGTACGTAAAACTGTGTTGATCCATCGTGTTTTCTAGTAGCATCATTTAAGAAAAAATTTTCTTTGATAGTTTTCTTTTCCCACTGAATACCTATACTT